>JAOZRW010000133.1 GCA_029939995.1 Acidimicrobiia bacterium
GAGAGCTCGCGTTGTATCGTTCAGCTCATGTCAGCCCCCGCGATTGCCATGCTTGGCCTGTTACTGGCGGCCACGAAGGTGCCCGATGATGGCCCCAAGCGCAACCCGGGCCTGCTCTCCAGGGTCTCGTCTGCTTCGACGGGAATAGTGGCCGACATGGTGGACCTCGATGCTCTTCTTGAGCGAATCGATGTGGATGTCCTGCTTAGGCGTGTCGATCTGGACGATCTTGTTCAACGGATCGACATCAATCTCCTGGTCGACCGGATCGATCTCGACGCCCTGGTCAAGCGTCTCGATATGGACGCGGTCGTCGAGCAGATCGATCTGGATGCGCTCATCGAGCGAATCGATGTTGATGCCCTGGTCGATCAGATCGATCTCGATGCCCTGGTCAAGCGCATCGACATGGATGGCCTGGTCGAACACATCGACATGGATACCCTGGTTGAGCGCATCGAGATGGATCTCATCATGGAGCGTATCGACATCGTGCAGATCATTTCCAGGCTGCTGACTCCGGAAACGGCGTTGGCGTTGCTCCGAAACAAGGTACCGCCTCCGTAGCGAAGCGAGCGAGTTGGCAGAGGCGCGGATGTTGCGATCTGTTCGACGTCAGTCCATCAGACTCCGTGATTCGGAAGTCCATCGGCGTTCGTTGTCCAGGACGATGGTGCGGGTCGTAGATACGAGCCCGTCGACATTCTCGGACGATGCCGATTCCGGTGGAATCGGATCCGCTATGACAACGGTGACATCCGCTTTGCGGACGATCTGTCCGTGAGGTGCGAGGATGCTGCCGGTCCCGACCATGGCAACGGGCAGGATTGGGGCGCTGTGTTGCTGTGCGATGATGAATCCGCCCTTCTTGAACGCCTTCGCCTCCTCCGCGGTGGTTCTCGTGCCTTCCGCGAACACGACCAGTGAGTAGCCCCGGCTGAGAGCGGTGCCGGCGCCCTTGTTGATGGTGGCGTGATCGGCTGCGGAACGATCGACGGGCACCATCCGTGCGCTTCGGAGCATGGTTCCGAAGAGTGGGATGGAGAAGAGTTCGCGTTTGGCGAGGAACCGGATCGGCACGGGAAGCGCGACGAAGAGACACATGATGTCGAATGCGGATCGGTGGTTCGCTATGACGACATAGGCTTGGTCCGGGTCGAGGGCTTCGGCTCCGCGTACTTCGACGCTGACCCCGGCGGCAAATAGGATGACCTGGGCCCAGACTCTCGTGGCACGGTCGATCACGGTTGAGGTCGGTTCCAACGCTGCGACTCCGACGATGATGACGCTGACCACGATGGTCGCTACGACACCGACGATCGCTGTGGTGAGCGTTCTGAGGACGTCGGTGGCTCCGATGCTCTCAATGGAGAGGGGTGGAGCCAGCTCCATCCGCTGCCTTTCGGTCATCGGCCAACCTCGGCTGGGCGTATGTGCTGCCGGTCTTGGGAGACAAGCTGGTCGGCGATCTGATCGATCTGGCTTGCGTGGTCCACGACGAACTGATCGGCGATCGAGACGAGATCGGACAGCTCCTCATCGGACGCGGCATCGGTGCCGAAACCGCCGCCGTCGGGGAGCATCGGCTGGAATCGCCAATACCTCTCGCCCAGAAGATCAGTGAGCAGGCGGTGGTGCGTCTCCTGCTGTCCGACCTCGGCAGCTTTCATGAGCCGGTCGGCGAGTTCAACCCAGTTCCGACGAGCGACGTCGTCGATCTCGTTGTCGGGCGATCCGTACTGACGGCCGGATCCGAGGGACACGAGCAGGATCTCGTCGGAGTTCTGCCCCCAAGCTGCCGCGTGGATCCGTGCTTCGGTGTACGCGACGAGTGACACGTCGTTGGCGTAGACGCCGGCATCGAGGAGCACGGTGTGTCGTCCAGCCCATTCCACGTCGGCGGGAGGGAAGAACGTGGGCGCGGCCGTTGCCGCTCGCGCCACGGTCGCCATGGGTAGGTCGCAGCCGGCGAGGTTGGCGGCGAACGTAGATCTGAAGTGGACCGGCATGTCGGTGAG
>JAOZRW010000134.1 GCA_029939995.1 Acidimicrobiia bacterium
TGACGGCGCTGCCGATCATCGAGACGAAGGCGAACGACGTCTCCGCCTACATCCCGACGAACGTGATCTCGATCACGGACGGGCAGATCTTCCTGGAGAGCGACCTGTTCTTCTCCGGGATCCGCCCGGCCATCAACGCCGGCATCTCGGTGTCACGCGTCGGCGGTGCCGCCCAGGTCAAGGCGATGAAGAAGATCGCCGGCCCGCTGCGACTCAACCTCGCCCAGTTCCGCGAGCTCGAGGCGTTCGCCGAGTTCGGCTCCGAGCTCGACGCGACGTCGCTCGCGCAGCTCGAACGGGGCCGCCGGGTCGTCGAGGTCCTCAAGCAGGGCCAGTTCGACCCGCTGCCGGTCGCCGACCAGGTCGTCGCCATCTTCGCCGTGACCGAAGGGTTCATGGACGAAGTCGACGTCACCGACGTCCACACGTTCGAAGCGCAGCTGCGCGAGTACGTGCGGTCGCGCCACGGCCATCTCCTCGACGCGATCGCGGATTCGGGGACGATGGATGAAGACGCCATGCGCTCCGCCATCGGGAGCTTCGTATCGACCTGGTCCGGGGGTGCGCACAGCCGCCTCGAAGAGGAGGCGGCGATCCGATCCGAGGATCATGCGGCCAAGGCGATGCGTGAAGGCCAGCACAGCCGTCCGGTGGGGGAGGCGTAGCCACCCATGGCTTCGGCTGAGCTCCGACTGATCCGCCGCAGGATCCGCAGCGTCGAATCGACGATGAAGATCACGCGTGCGATGGAGCTGATCTCCACCGCGCGGATCGGCAAGGCGCAGAGCCGTCTCGTGGCCGCCAGGCCGTACGCGCAGAAGCTCGACGAGGTGATCCGCAACGTCGCCGCGGCGGGAGGCACCGCCCATCCGCTGCTCGACAAACGGGCCGTCGAGACCGCCGGGATCGTCGTCGTCTCGTCCGACCGGGGACTCGCCGGCGGCTACAACCATTCGGTGATCCGCATCGGCGAAACCGCCATCCGCGAGCATCTCCACGCGGGACGGATGGTGAAGCTCTACGTCGTCGGGAAGAAGGCCCAGTCGTACTTCGCCTACCGCAAGCAGGAGATCGAGCACGCCTGGCTCAACGTCACCGACCTGCCCGTCTACGCCGACGCCCGGATGATCGCCAACGTGCTGCTGAACGACTACGCCGACGGGAACGTCGACTCGGTCGAGATCTTCACCACGCAGTACATCTCGGCGCTCACCCAGAACCCGATCCGCCGGGCGCTGCTGCCGATCGAAGCGCCAACGGGGGAAGGCGACGAAGCCCCGGCGCCCGTCGGATACTCGTTCGAACCGTCACCGGAGGACATCCTCGACCGGCTCCTTCCCCGCTACCTCGAAGGTTCGATCTACGGAGTCCTGCTCGATGCGTCCGCATCCGAGCATGCGGCACGTCGGCGGGCGATGAAGGCCGCGACCGAGAACGCAGATGAACTGACCAGGATCCTCATCCGCGGGGCCAACCAGGCCCGGCAGACGGAGATCACGACCGAGATTTCAGAGATCGTCGGCGGCGCTGCCGCGCTCGGCGATGGTTGACATACCAAGGATGGAGCATCAATGAGCGAGAGCACACTTCCCTCCGGCCGGATCGTGAAGGTGGCGGGGCCGGTGGTCGACGTCGAGTTCCCGCCCGACGCGCTGCCGGAGATCAACTTCGCCCTCACGGTCGAGCTGACGATCCGCGGCGCCACCGAGACGATCATGTGCGAGGTGGCCCAGCAACTCGGTGAGAACCAGGTGCGTGCCGTGGCGCTGGCCCCGACCGACGGTCTCGTCCGCGGCGCCGAGGTGACGAACACCGGGGCGCCGATCTCGGTGCCGGTCGGCGATCAGACGCTCGGGCACATCTTCAACGTGTGGGGCGACTCGCTCGACGCCCCGGATCAGGAGTTCAGCGGCGACTGGTGGCCGATCCACCGTGAGGCGCCGCCGTTCGATGAGGTCGAGCCGCAGAAGAAGATCTTCGAGACCGGCATCAAGGTCATCGACCTCCTCGGCC
>JAOZRW010000135.1 GCA_029939995.1 Acidimicrobiia bacterium
ATCGCGTCGTCGCGGAAGAGGGCCGGGTCGATGTTCATCCGGCGATCGTAGCGTCAGCGTCGGGTGCCCGGTCGCGGGGCTCGGGTCGGTGAACGGTGAAGTGTCGACGGTCGCACCGCGATGGATGAGGCATCGGCCGTCTTCAGAGTAGAAGACCGCCTGTTCGACGTCTTTCACTTCGAACGCGACGGTCGAGTCGATGCTCTGCTCCGGAAACTGATCGTCGTGATCTCTGCGTATGCCGGTTGCCCGGTGTCGGAGCAACGATCACGATTACGGTGATCATCTGGTACGCAGAGCGCCGAAGACCCACAACTCGATCGCCGCCACAGACCGGACGAGGCGCCACGAGCAACCGCAGGTGCCGCGATGGGTGGGCCACCGCTGGCGGACGCACGCTGAGACGTCGGAGGGTCACGTGATATGTTCGGGTGTTGCACCCATCGGCACAGGGTGCCCTCCCGGGCCATGCCCGCTTTCTCGAGGACTCGCCGGGATGCGGCATTGGCGACGCCGACGTACGCCCACATCCGGAAGACCGTGTCCTGTCGGAGCGCCCACCCTGTGACCGGCCTCACCGCCTCGGCCGTGTATCCGTTGCCCCGGGATGATCTGCGAAGGACGAAGCCCAACTCACACCGTGGACCGTCGGCCGCGCCTCGACGGTGCCGTGGAGTTCATCGTCCCCCTGGAGGGGGATCACCCACGGAAACGCCGACCCGTCGAGCCACACCTGCTCACAGCGTCTCGGGAATTCAGTGACAAGCGAGACATCGGTAGCAGGGTGAACGTGAGGAGCCGGGTCGCTTCCACATCGGCATCGTAGGGCCGCGGGCAGTGGAGCCGACACGGCGATCGCGCCGTCGGAAACACGCATGGGTGATCGAAGGTGCTTCGTACAGAGGGATGTCAATCTGGAGGACACGGCCCATCGGACGGCGTAGGGTTAGAGGGGAAAGTTGCGCTCTATCCGAAGGGGGACATATGCGCAGACTGATTCTCCTGGCTGCTGTTGCGGCTCTGTTCCTGGTGGCCTTGCCGGTCGCCTCAGCGGCGGCGGCGCCGCCGGAACAGGTGATGTTCGAAGGAGAGGCGTACTACGACGGGCCCGACGCCTCCACCGGAGTGTTCACGGCGACGGGTCCCGCAGTCGACTCGGGCACGATGTGCGCATCCGGCACAACCGTCGATCTGTCCACCAAGACGACACCGAACATGGGTCAATCACCTACGGGCATCAACTTCCGGGTGCTCAAGGAGTTCACTTGCGATGACCACTCCGGGTCGTTCCAGGTGAAACTGCAGGTGCGGATCGACTATCTGACGGGAACCACGTTCCATTGGCACATCGTCGGCGGCACGGGCGCCTACGTAGGCTTGAAGGGGAACGGAGACGGGTTCGTCGACCATTCACTCTTCAACGGCGGCCCCGACCCGATCGGCGTGTGGGACGTGTACGAAGGGAAGCTCCACTAGCGCCGCGATCTCTCGTGGCGACGGGTATCCCGGCCGTTCCACCATGGGGAAGACGCGGTATCGACGGCCTCGCTCTCGCGCGGGGCCGTCGACTTGGTCGGCTATCCGGCCGGTCGGGTCAGTCCGGGCACCTCCACGATCGTAAGGATTGTCGGGAATATCGTCTCCCAACGTTCCTGTTGATACGGGCCGTGCTCGAGATGCATGGAGTCGGGTTCTCAGGGGCGATACAGGGGTTTCCGCCGCCCCGATAGGTGCCAACGATGTGGTGCGCGGTCTGGCCGGTCCGTCAGGTGATTCGACGTTCGGGACGGGAACCGCTCCTGGATAGGTTCAACGCCGGGAACTCGGCGAAGTGGCCAATGCCCTCCATTACCCGGTCTCGGAGTTGTGGGACCCGGCACCTGGAGCGGATAGGCTTCTCCGCCGATATCGCGAAGAGGTCGTCCGATCGATCGGAGGGTCACAGGTCCGGTCGGTGCGTGGCGGAGGGGGAGGGATTCGAACCCTCGATGCGTTTCCACATACACGCTTTCC
>JAOZRW010000136.1 GCA_029939995.1 Acidimicrobiia bacterium
GTGCTTGCGGGCACTGTCCAGAATCACGGGATCCATACTGTCAAGATAACTTGATACGGTGGCCGTGTCCAGGCTCTCGATCAACTCGATATGTCGAGCAGGAAGTCTCGATCGCGATTCACAGCAGGATCGCCTCGTCGGAAACCCGGTCGCGGAGTCGGGGCTTCACATCCGTCGCGATCTCGACCGGGAACCCGACGAGATCCTCGAGTTCGAGGTGAAGAGCCGCCAGATCCAGCAGGCTGCTCCCCTCCTCCATGTCGACGAGCAGATCGATGTCGCGCCCGGGTCCCGCCGTCCCGCGAGCGACCGAGCCGTAGACCCTCAGATTCGAGGCCCCATGCCGACGCAGAACCTCGAAGATCTCCGATCGGCGGCGACGCAGCATCTCGAGGGTCGGCGTTTCGCCGATCTGTCGAACGGTGGTCAAGCGAACGGCTCTCCTGTTCTCCACCATTGTCGCACATCGGCCTGCAACCGTACGGTCGAACGCAGGACTTCTCCGGAGCATCACCTGCGCTGGATTCTTCCGAAGAGAAAACGAGTCCAGACCGATGGATCATCCTGGGATCGATCTGCCGGACAGTTTCGTCGCCGACGCCCGCAGCCGGCCAACGCTGACTGCGCCGCGTCCTGCACCACAGGTTCGGAATTGAAGGCACCCGTGTCACACGATGACGACCGGACCTTCGACACACGGACCTGATGCGTCGCCAGGTCCGACCCTCCTCAGGAATCGGCCGCTCCGACGAGCTGCCGGATGGGGACGTCGAGCGGGAGCGGATGACTCGGAAATCTGTCATGACGAGACCGTACGTTGAAGACCCTCGACGAATCGAACGTCCATGTCGAACGCCCGCCCTTCCGCCAGACGCCGATGGCGCGACTACCGCACGGCATCGGGGCATTCACCCGTCCGAGACTTCATCCTGGCCCTGCCGGTCACGGAACGGGTGGTCGTCACCGCCGCCATGAAAGACGTCGCCCTTCACGGGAACTCCGTCGCCCATCATCTCCGGGGAGACATCTACGAAGTGCGCGCTCGGACCGTGAGCCAACAGCTCCGGATTCTGTACGCCACCGAGGGCAGATCCGACCAGGTCCTACTTGCGCTGCACGTCATCTCCAAGAAGAGCCGCACCGTCCCCGGCCGCGACATCCTGGTCGCCGAGCGGCGGCTGAAAGACTGGCGATCGCGACGACGAAACCATTGACGACAATACCGTATACGGCATATCATCATCGCTATAGCGTTTCCAGCATATCCGCAGCACCAGGATCCATCGGAGTTCATCGCATGAGCGACTTCCTCAACGACATCATCGAGCAGAGCACGAAAGAGGATCCGGCCTTCCCCCGGAAGGTCGAAGCCGCCCTCGACCATCGCCGCCGGCTGCGGGAGCGCGCAGCAGCTCGCGTCGCCGCCGACCTTTCCCCGACCAAGCTCGCCGCAGCCGCCGGGACCTCGCAGTCCCAGATCGCCCGCGCCGAGAGCGGCGACGTCGACGTGCGGCTCTCCACCGTCGCGCGGATCGCAGCCGTGCTCGGCAAACGGCTCGAGTGGACACTCGTCGACACCCCGGACCCAACGTGACAGCCGGTCCGCCCCCTAACCGATACGGACGGTACGCATCCCGTTCCCTCTCCCGCGGAGTACGACGACGGGGCACCCCGTCGCTCCATGCCGATCAGACCGCGAGGTGCAAGACCGACCGCATCGTGCCTATGTGACCGGCCGGAGTGTCGCCGCCCGGCGACTCTTGCAACATCGTGGGCGGGTCCTGTTCGTGGTCGGCTACCCCGTGCTGATGACACCCGCCTCTTCGAGGGCGGCCATCCAGCGGCTCGCCATCACCTGGTCCCCGGCATCGGTGAACGACAGGTTGTTCGGACGGAGAAGATCCGTAGACACCCCGGTGTGCACGTCGACGAACAGCACCGTCGACTCGTCCGTTGAGAGGCTGCCGAACGATGCGATGAGATCGTTGAG
>JAOZRW010000064.1 GCA_029939995.1 Acidimicrobiia bacterium
GGGCTGGAGACGTCACATAGGGCGCAGAGAACCCTGGGTTTCGTGACGGGGTGGGGCGCGCGGCTACAGGGTGTTCGCTTCCTACAATGAAGTGTCGTCTTCAGGAGGTGCGTGGTGCCGGGTCGGGCGTATGCGGCGCTGCGAGAGCGTTTAGCCGACGTGTCGGGTGTCGTCATGCTCATCGGCGCCCCGGAGACGGGCAAGACCACACTCGCGAAATTGCTCGTGCTCGACGCGATCGACGCGGGGCGTACGGTCGCATACGTCGATGGTGACGTCGCTTCCACCGTCGCCGGGCCACCCGGATGCGTCGGCCTGAAGTACGTGGAAACCGCCGCCGATCTCGATCCGGCCGTCGCCGCGGCGGAGATGCGGTTCGTGGGCTCCATCTCGCCGCAGGGCGTCGTGCTCCCCCACGTCGTGGCCGTCGGTTCGCTCGTTGAGATCGCACGGCCCCGGGCCGATCTCGTGATCCTCGATACGAGTAGCGTCGTCGGCGGAGTCGTAGGGCAGACCCTCAAGTACCACCTTTGGGAACTCGCCCAACCGGCACTCGGCGTGGCGCTTCAGCGTGGCGAGGAACTCGAGCCGATCATCGGGATGCTGCGGCGGTTCCTCTCGGCGAAGATCGCGACCATCGATCCACCGTCGGATGCGCCGCCGCCTTCCCCCACCGAGCGTCACGCGCGACAGGCTGATGCGTTCCGGGCGGCCCTGTTCGCCCCGCTCCAACGTTGGCGTGTTCAGACCACCGTGTTCGCACCGACGCTCCCAGACGAGTTCGACATCGACCGACTCGACGGGATGCTCGTCGGCGTGCAGGACGACGAGGGACGCTGCCTCGGGCTCGGTGTCGTCGAATCCGTCGACGGCGTCCTGCGGGTGGCGACCCATCACGGTGAGGAGATGCGCGGGCTTCGGCTCGGATCCCTGCGGGTCGATCTGGAGACGTTCGACACGCAGCGGGTACGGCTCCGCCAGTTGATCTTCGGGATTTGAGTCAACGGCCGGAAGCGTCCGGGTGGCCGACTGCACGATGGCCCGAGGAACGTTCGCAGTCTGTCCCCGCACTTCCCCGAACGAGGTCGTTCTGCTCGGCACCTCGGGCCATCTGACGTCGACCGTATGGGACGAAGCGGGCGATTTCAATACCCTCGAGGAGGATCGGCAGGTTTCGTTTGCGCGCTCTTGCTGCGCGGATCCCGTGGCGGATGAACCGGAGATCCGTCGATGATTCTCCACATATCCACAGCTATCCACAGGTGGTTGTGCACAACCGATGTCGATAAGTCCTCGAGACGGAGCTTCGCGATCAGGCTGTTACGCCCTGACGATCGCCCCGACCGGGCGCCCGCCGCCGAAGAGGGGCGGCTCGATCTCGGAAGCCAGCGCCTCGCGCATCACGTCGGATACGAGTCCGAGCTCGTCGGCGGCCGCGATCACCGCGGCGACGGCGACGTCGGATCGTCCGGCATCGGCTTTGGCCGCGATTCCGATCCCGTGTCGTCCGATCCCGATCTGGCCCTCCGCTCCCACCTTGATCGGCCCGCCCCACCATCGGGCCAGCTTCCCATCCGGGCGGCTGTTGTCGGCCACCAGGGCGGGGAATCGGGAGACGGCGGTCGCGGCGGGTCGGCAACGCGCTGAAGAGCTCAGGGCCGCGAAGGCGCGGGCGAGACCGCGGACCGAACCGCGCAGCGTCGGGGCGCCGCATCCGTCGACACCCACGGGTTCGGGCCGAATCCCCGTGGCGTCCGCGACGACGTCACGGATGGCGCGTTGGAGCGGGTGGTCGGGGTCGAGGTACGACTCGATCGGCCAGCCGCGGGCGACGCAGGCGCCCAGCATTCCGGCATGCTTCCCCGAGCAGTTGTGGAATATCCGCTGCGGCGTTTGGATCCCTCGGGCGATCTGGATGTCCCGTGCCCCTTGCGCGAGGGGCCACGACGGCGGGCATCGCAATGCCGTCTCGTCCAGACCGGCACCGTGCAGGATGGCTCGAATGATCGCGAGATGTGCCGGCCATCCGCCGTGACTAGCGCACGTGAGCGCCAGATGCTCCGGGGGGAGGGTCAGGCCCGCCTCGAGCGCCGCCGTGGCCTGGAAGGGCTTCACCGCGGAGCGGTAGAACAGGGGCCGGTCGGGATCTCCCGAGCGGTACAGCTCGGTCCCGCGCGTGTCCGTGGCGAACACGGTCACGTTGTAGATCGATTCGGCGAGCCCGCTGCGGGTGGCGAGGAACCGCAAAGCGGCTAGCGCTCCGCGAGGAGATCGGAGCCGTCGGCGGTTCCTTCACGGTATCGCCGGGTGATCTCCTCGGTGATTCGATCGTAGGCGGAGTACACGGTGCGGCGCTGCGCTGAGACATCGCGTTCTGCAGCGGCCAGCATGTCCTGGATGTCGCGGAGTTCGTCCTCGTCGAGGCTCGGGAGGTGCGTGAGGAATCCGTCGCCGAGCACGTGATCGATCGACCGGTTCCCTTCCCCGCTGTACTCGGGGAGCGTGAGCGGGAGATCCTTGGGGATGACGTTCCGGCTCGGTCCGTCGATGCCGTCGGCAAGGATCTGGGGAAGCGCCTCGATCAGCGAACGGGTCTCCTCCCCGGAGCGGCGGCGCATCTCGAACGCGAGAAGATCCATGCGGCCGTGCAGCATCCTGCGGTAGAACGACAGTTCAGTGTCGAGGTCGTCGAGGATGCGACGCCGGTCTCTGAGTTCGTCCATCGTGAGTGACTCGAGATTCTCGACGAACGCCGGGTCGGTCACTTGATCGATGCGTCTCCTGCGCGGTTCCACTGTTGCGGCTCCCGTGTGTGCTTCGCGTCAGGGACAGTAGTGGCGCACGGTCGGGTAGGGGTTGATGGCCACGTTCCCGGGGCGGATCTCGAAGTGGAGATGGGGCGATGTGTAGCGCGCGTTGCCGCTGTTCCCGAGGAAGCCGACGACGGTCCCCGCCTTCACGAACGATCCCGACGCGATGTTGGTCGGGTGCCGCTGGAGGTGGGCGTAGTAGTAGACCGTGCCGTCGGCTGCGTAGAGGTGTGTTGAGAGTCCGCCGAGGCTGTTGGATGAGAACTTGACCCGGCCGTCGACGACGGCGATGAGGGGTGTGTCGCGCTTGTTGAACATGTCGACGCCCTTGTGCTTGCGGCCACCCGACCGTGGGAATCCCCACGAATCGATGAAGGAGGCGCCGCCCTGGACGGGGCAGTAGAACCCGGGCGTGGCCGCGGGGGGAAGGCCGGCCGCCTTGCCGGGTTTCGAGTTCGCCGCGGCCACGTCGCGTGCCTTCTTCAGGGCGATGGCCGCCTGCCGTTCGCGGCGTTCCTTCGCCAGGTTGTCGATCGCCCGCTGCTCGGCGGCGCTCGCGGCGTTGTACGTCGCCTTGGCCTGCTCCGCGAGAGAGGTTGCCTGCTCGGCGTAGCTCGCGGCGTCCGCTTCGAGAACCTCGACCTCGGCCTTCTTCTCCTTCTTCTCGAGCTTGAGGCGGTCCATCTCTCGCGAGACGGCCTGGAGGCGGTCGAGGTCGGCGATGTCGCGACTCGCCGCGTTGTCCATCAGCTGCCGCGATGTGAGGAGATCCTGGATCGATCCCGCTTCGAACGCGACGGTGACCATCCCGCGTCCGCCGGACGTGTACGCCTCGAGGACGAGTTGCTGCGCAGTCGCTCTGAGCTCGTCCACATCGCCCTGATAGGTCGAGATCTTGCTGTCGAGCAGCCCGATCGTGTAGACGAGGTTGTCGAGTTCGGTCGTGACCTTGTCGAGTGCGAGCAGCGCTGCTTCCAGCTCGTCCTGGGCTGCGACCCACTTGCCGTAGGCGGCGGAGGTGTTGTCCTTGGCGCGGTCGACCTGTCCCTCGGCGCGTTTGACGTCGCTGTCGGTTTGAGCCGAAGCGGCGATCGGGATGAGCGCAAGGAGAGCGATGACGATGAGGAAGAGAAGGCCGCGTTGGGTGCGATGCGATGCCATACGTCAGATCAGGCTACCGGACAAGTCGCGAAACGGACAGCGGATCTTTCAGCCCAGAAGGACGAGAGCGAGCCAGAAGAGCGGTGCGGCGATCCACATTCCGTCGAGGGCGCTGAGCTGGCCCGGGGCCCGCACGGTGTACATGATGGATCCCGAGCGGATCATCGATCCGAAAACGCGTCCCGCGATCAATCCTGCTGCAACCGCCACCGCCGCGAACAGGCCGGTCGCAAGGTCGATCTCCGAGGTGGCGACGCCGGCGATGAGACCGGCGACGAGTGCACCGACGAGGGTTCCGACGTTCGGATCGACGGTCTGGCCTCCGTACGCGGAGGTGAGGAGGGCGGCGATGATCGCAACCGCCACGATCAGGATGAAGGTCAAGGCCGCCGTCGTCGACATCATCCGCAGCATGACCAGGGTTCCGGTGCCGATCGCGGCGATGGCCGCTGCGGTCGTCGTCATGGCGATCGCTTCGACGTTGCGTTGTCGCGCCTGGAAGATCGGCCAGAAGATCGTGATCGCCACCGACAGCGCCAGACCGCCGGCGAAGCCGTCGTAGCCCCATGCGTAGGTGGCGGCGGCGGTGATCGGGGGAGCGAACAGCACGGCGTAGAGGTTGATCGAACCGGCCTGGGATGCATCCGTGTCCGCCAGGTCCCAGAGCCATGCGAGAGCAGCACCGACGGAGATCACGACGAACCATTCGAGGGGAACCCACGCGGAGATGAGGAGAGCGGCCAGCACGATGACCGGCAGGATCCCGTCGGCGGGATCGACGGTGAGCTTCGACCGGGTGCGCGGCTCGGCGTAGGTGCCGCCCGAGACGGGGGGAATGATCGCAACTTCGTCGTTCTCGCCGACCGGGGCGGTGCGTTCCGCCGGATCGCCGTTCACCCAGACTCCGGCGGCTTTGAGCCCGTTCTCGAAGGCGGGCCCGTACTCGTTCGAGAGGCCGTCCAGGATCTCGCCGACGGTGCCCTCTTCGACGGTGAGGGTGTCGGTTCCCGCGATCTCTCTGAACCGGGCGAAGAGTCGTAGCGTTGGCATCGGGACACAGAGTAGTCGTGTGCGACAGTCGTCCGAGGACCCAGGATGTCTCACCCGGTCGAGATGATCTCGCCGATCGCAAGGATCGCATCGTCGGGGTCGACGGATCCGATCGAGAGGAGCGGATCCCTTCCGTCTCCGAGCGATGTTCCCGACCCGACGGGGGCTCCTCTCCATCTCATGCCGGCGAAGCCGATCTCGAACGAGTCGGGATCTTCGTCGAGGAGCAGTTCCATCCGTTCGTCGTGCCGCCGTCCGGAACCTACGAGCATGGCGCCGACGAGGTTCATCACGCCGTATCGCGGGGTCGAGGAGGAGGGATCGGTCGCGGTCACCGCCGTGCGCGAGTCGGGACCGATCGTGAACGGCACGCCGTCGCGGGCGCATCGATCCATCATCTCGAGGAGCGAAACCGGATCGTGACGGGTTCCCAGGTTGATGTCGACGCCGGCCGGTCTGAGCGTGACGGCGCGGGTACGGGCGATCACGTCGAGGACCGCTTCCGGATGATGACCGACGTCCGTGTCCAGCACCGGCAACACGTCGGGGTGCACCCCGTGCGCTGCAGCGAGGGACGTCGCGACATCCTCGGCGGGTCGATCGCGGTTCCACGGAACGCGGATGACGTCGATCGACGCCGCAGGATCCATCGCGGCGTGGAACGAAGCGGCGATCGATGCGTCGCGCGCGGGGTCGTCGCCGAAGACGGCGGCGATGCGCCACGGGGCCTCGCCGGTTGCCATCGTCCGAACCAACGCCCCGGCGAGGTTCTCGAGCGTCGATGCCGGAACCACGAACCGCCCGGCGATCCATCCGGTGCCGCCGGACCGGAGCGCCCGGTGTCGTTCGACGGCGTCCTCGACCGACATCCGGCGGTTCCCGAGCAGTCTCGCGTCGTCGACGAGACCGCTGAAGAGGTTGCGGCGGGAGTCGGGGATCAGCAGCGCCATCGGCCGGAGTCCGCGAGCGGCAGGGTGTTCGAGGGGGCGTTCACGGCCCGCATCGTACGTCGGGCAGGATCGTGCGCCGGCGCGTCGGGGCGGGAAACGGGCCATAATCGGTTCGAACGCCGATGTCTCCCGGAGCCATGTCGATGAACGGAACGAACGACAGGACGGTCGAGTCGACAAGAGGCGTCAACCGCGTCCAACTCGTCGAGGTGGGGGCGAGGGACGGTCTTCAGAACGAGTCGACCATCGTCGACACTCCTACGAAGGTCGAGTTGATCGGACGACTCCTCGCCGCCGGGACGTCGCGGATCGAGGTTGCTTCGTTCGTTCACCCGGGCCGGGTCCCGCAGATGGCCGACGCCGAAGCCGTCCTCGAAGAACTCGGTCCGAGCCCCGAAGGCGTCTCGTTCATCGGTCTCGTCCTCAATCGCCGGGGCCTCGACCGGGCGATGGCGACGGCCGTCGACGAGGTCAACTTCGTCGTCGGCGCATCGGACGGGTTCAACCGGGCGAACTCGGGTGCATCCCCGGAGACGACGATGACCGAGATCGAGGCGATGCTGACAGCCGTCGACGGTCTGAAGGCGACGGTCACGATCTCGGTGGCGTTCGGCTGTCCGTACGACGGCCCCGTCCCCGTCGAGAATGTCGTTCGACTCGCCGCCCGTGCGGCGGACGCGGGAGCGGACGAGATCGCGCTCGGCGACACGATCGGCGTCGCCGTTCCGACCGACGTGACGAACGTGATCGGGGCGATCCGGGCGGTGACCGACGCGCCGCTTCGAGGGCACTTCCACGACACCCGCAACACGGGTATAGCGAACGCCGCCGCCGCGTACGCCGCCGGGGTCGACACGCTCGACGCATCGGTCGGAGGCGCCGGGGGATGCCCGTTCGCACCGAACGCCACCGGCAACGTCGCGACGGAAGACCTGCTCTACCTCTTCGACCGCATGGGTGTCGAAACCGGGGTCGATCACGACGGGATCATCGACACGGCGAGATGGCTCGGCGGGCAGCTCGGAAAGACGCTGCCGTCGGCGATCGGTCGCGCCGGGTGGTGGCCGTCGACGAGAGATCGATAGCCGGACGGGACGACCGAACGGGAGCGCGGCCGCTCCTATCCGGCGAGGATGAAGGCCGCACCATCTCGCGCATCATCGCTTCAGCGTCGATGTCGGGATCGGAGCCATCGTCTTCCGGATCACTTCGAACAGAGTTACGAGCACGCGTCGTTGGGTCGCGCACTCCCTCGGCGTCAGTCCCGACGACTGTGGCACTGGCCGGTCCCCTGTCCTACCGTGTAGTCCCATGCTTCCCATCTCGTTCCTCTCCGACTTCGGTCTCGTCGATGAATTCGTCG
>JAOZRW010000065.1 GCA_029939995.1 Acidimicrobiia bacterium
CGGATCCGCTGGCCGGACTGTTCGCCCAGCTGAGAGAGCCGAAACCGGAGCCGCCGAGCCCGACCGTCCCGACGCCACCGGCCGACGAGGCCGAACCGGCCACCGACCGGCCACCGACCGTGACCGAAGAGCAGCCGGCGGAGACGCCCGCCGCGGCGGAAGCGCCGCCGGAAGAGACGTCCGAGCGGGCTCTGGACCCGTTCGCCCTCCGGGACCGGTTCCTCCTGCCGGTGCAGAACCGCGCGTTGCGTTCCGTCAAACGCAACCTCGTTGAAGCGCAGAACAAGGCGCTGGAGGATCTCCGGCTCGTCAACGACTGGGAACCGGACACGACGATCTTCGGCGGCGGCATCGCGGACGCCCTGACCACGCTCGCCCGCGACAGCATGACCGCCGGTTTCGCCGCGGCCGCCGAGATGATGGAGGTCGAAGAGGCCCCCCAGCCGTCCGACGTGGACCCCGGCGACCCCTCGTCCGAGTTCATCGCTGCCCTCATAGAAGCCGTGCAGGGATCCGTCGCCCGCTCGAGGGACTCCGGGGCGGGCCACCGGGAGACCGCATCGTCGCTCTCCCGGGTGTTCCGGGCCTGGCGAACCGACGACGCCGAGCGGAGGGTCCAGTTCGCGTCCCGGACCGCCTACCACCACGGGATGGTCGCGGCGCTGGCAGATCTGGGCGTCACCAGCCTCGCGGTCGAGCCATCCGGGCGACCGTGCCGCGAGTGCCCGGCGGAGAAAGGCCCGTGGGCGATCGCCGACGGACCGCCCTCCGGGACGGTCCTGCCGCCCGCCCGGCTCGAATGCGCTTGCGCGATCATCCCGTCGCCCTGACGCGACGAGTCTCGTAGACTCGGCTCATGATCAACCGAGAGCCGATCCCGTACGCGTCGAAAGGCCGATTCCGCCGCACTCTCTGGATCGTGCTCGGCGTCGGGTTCTTCGGCCTTCTCGTCCTGCGCTCGCTCGCCGGGCTGTGGACCGACTACCTGTGGTACTCGTCGGTCGGCCACGTCGGCGTCTGGACGACGCTCGTGTTCACCCGCCTGTGGCTCGTTCTCGCAGCGTCGCTCGTCGCGTTCGGCATCTTCTGGGCGAACCTCTACATCGTGGACCATCTGTCCCCACGCAGCGGCGTCGCTCCCGGCAGCCCCGACGAGGAACTCCTCATGCGGTACCAGACCTGGATCGGGCCGCGCTCCGGCCGGGTCCGGCTGGCGATCGCGGCGTTCTTCGGGATCCTCATCGGCCTGGGCGCATCGGCCTGGTGGCAGAACTGGCTGCTGTTCTCGAAGGGCGGGTCGTTCGGCCTGGCCGATCCGATCTTCAACCACGACATCGGCCTCTACGTGTTCGACGTGCCGTTCATGCGCGACGTGTTCTCCTGGTCGTTCCAGCTGCTCCTCGTACTCACGCTCATCGTCGTCGCCGCCCACTACCTCAACGGCGGAATCAACGTGCAGGGCGCCGGGTCCCGGACCAGTTCGGGCGTCAAGGCGCACATCTCGATCCTTCTGGCGATCCTCGTGCTCCTCAAAGCCGTCGGGTACCAGCTCGACAAGTGGGACCTGCTCTACAGCGGACGGGGCCAGGTGTTCGGCGCTTCGTACACGGACGTCAACGCCCAGGTGCCGGCGTTGAACCTGCTGATCCTGATCTCGATCGTCGCCGCGGTGATCCTCCTCGTGAACCTCTGGTTCCGCGGGTGGACCCTGCCGGTCGTCGCCGTCGGGCTGTGGCTGCTCACCTCGATCATCGTCGGCGGCGTGTATCCGGCGCTCGTGCAGCGCCTGACCGTCCAGCCGGACGAGGTCAACAAGGAAGCCCCGTACGTCGCATACAACATCGAGTACACCAGGGAGGCGTTCGGGCTGAGCGACGTCGAGGTGGCGCCGTTCGCCGCGTCGCAGGATCTGACGACGGACGACCTGGCCGCGAACGAGCCGACGATCAGCAACATCCGGCTGTGGGACCCGGGCGTGTTGAACATCACCTACCGGCAGCTGCAGAACATCGTCACCTACTACGACATCGGTGACGTCGACGTCGACCGGTACGTGATCGACGGTGAGCTGACCCAGGTGATGGTGTCCCCGCGCGAACTCGACGAGGGAGGGATCCCCGGTGAGGGGTGGGTGACGGAGCGGCTCGTCTACACGCACGGCTTCGGCGCGGTGCTCAGCCCGGCGAACAACGTCGACATCGTTCAGGGCCAGCCGGACCTGATCGTCAAGGACATCCCGCCGGTCAACGTGTCGGGCGAGCCGGCGCTCGAGATCGACCAGCCGCGCATCTATTTCGGCGACCACGCTGAAGCCGACTACGTGATCGCGGGCACCAATCAGGAGGAGACCGACTTCCCGATCGGGTCCACCGGAGCCGAGGTCGCTACGAACTCCTACGACGGCTCCGGCGGCGTGAAGCTGGGAGGATTCTTCGAGCGGGTGGCGTGGGCGCTGCGGTTCGGGAACCTCGACACGCTCATCTCGGACCGTCTCAACAGCGAATCGAAGGTGCTGATCGAACGGAACATCCGCTCCCGGATCGAGCGCCTCGCCCCGTTCCTCTACGGCGACGCCGACCCGTACATCGTCGTCATCGACGGGCGCATGAAGTGGGTGATGGACATGTACACCGTCACCGACCGGTACCCGTATTCGGCACCGGCGAGCACCGCCCGCCTGAACGCCGCGCCGGGCCTCCCCGGCGGCTTCAACTACATCCGCAACTCGGTCAAGGCGGTCGTCGACGCCTACGACGGGACCGTCGATCTGTACGTGATCGATGCGGAGGATCCGATCATCAAGGCGAACGAGGCGATCTTCCCCGGCGTCTTCAAACCGATCTCCGAGATGCCGGCCGGGATGATCGCCCATCTGCGCTATCCGGAGGACCTGTTCCGGGTGCAGACCGACGTGTACCAGCTCTATCACATGACGAATCCCGAGCAGTTCTTCACCGTGTCCGACCCGTGGGAGATCGCCAGGGACCCGTCGAACTCGCCCCGCCCGGCCCTGCGAGGCCGCTTCTTCGATGCGAGCAACCAGGAGTTCAATCCGATGTTGCCGTACTACCTGCTGATGAAGCTGCCGGGCGACGACGAGCTGTCGTTCCTCCTCATGCAGCCGTTCACGCCGAGGGACCGTCCGAACATGGTGTCGTTCATGGTCGCCAAGTCGGGGCCGCTCGCCGAGTACGGGCGCATCATCGAGTACGGCCTGCCGTCGGACAGCCAGATCGACGGCCCGGGCCAGGTCGGCAACTTCATCAATCAGAACCCGGCGATCTCCGCCGAGTTCACGTTGCTCGGCCAGTCCGGCTCCCGCGTGATCCAGGGGGACATGCTCGTGATCCCGATCGAGCAGTCGCTGCTGTATGTGCAGCCGATCTACATCAGTGCGAACGACGAGACGTCGTCGACCGGCATCCCGGAGTTCAAGCGGGTCGTCGTGTCGTTCAAGGGCAAGATCGAGATGCGCTCCACCCTCGACGAGGCGCTCGCCGCCGTGTTCGGCGTTACGGGCGGTGACGGCGGGTCGGAGGAGACGCCGACCGGCACGGTCGAGGAGCAGGTCATCGAACTGTTGGCACGAGCCGACGCCGCGTTCACCGCGGCCGATGAGGCCATGCGCAACGGCGACCTGGTGACCTGGGCGCAGAAGATCGAAGAAGCCCAGGCCGCCATCGAGCAGGCGAGTGCGGCCCTCAACGACGGCGTCGACACGAACCCGGACGGCACCGAGACGACGACCACAACGACGACCCCGGGCTCCGACGCCTGACCCGCCCCGATCTGCGAACCCAGGGCTCGTAGGCGGACATAGCCGCGTTTTCGGCCCACAGAACGCGGAGATGTCGTCAGTTTGTCGCCGGGGATCGTTCCTCGGGGACCCGCAGCAGCATCAACACGGCGACGGCGGCGAGGACTGCGCCGAACGTGAACGCGGCCGCCGGGCTCAGCATCACCCAGATGGCGCCGAAGACGACGCTGGCGGGGAGCGCCCCGATGCCGATCGTCGCGTTGTAGTACCCGAACGCCGACCCGCGCAGGTTCGCCGGGGCGAGTCCGGCGACCCAGGCCCGCTCCACCGGTTCGGTGAATCCGAAGTAGGCGCCGTAGATGATGAACAGTCCGATCACGGCGGCGGTCGACGACACGAGCGCCATCCCGAGGTACACGAGCGCGTAGAGCACCCACCCGGCGATCTGGAGGCGTTTCCGCCCGTACCGGTCGGACATCGGGCCGACGACGAGTGAGAAGATCATCTTCATGCCGGAGAGCAGCGCCCACAGCACGGCGATCCAGGCCGCGGAGACGCCGGCGTCGTTGAGACGGAGGAGCAGGAACGCGTCGGTGCTGTTGCCGAGGGTGAAGACGAGGATCGACGCGAGGAGCCACCAGTAGGGAGCGCCCAGCTCCCGGCCGTGCGACCAGATCGACGGGCGGGGACCCGCAGGTCGCTCTTCCGGTTCGGGCTCCTTCACCCACTTGACGATGACGACGATCACGATGACGGCGGGGATGACGGCGAGGATGAAGACGGAGCGGATCGCCAATCCGACGCCGAGGAGCGCTGCGGCGATGAGCGGCCCGACGAGCGCTCCGGCGTTGTCCATGGCCCGATGCAGTCCGTACGCGGCGCCCCGGCTGGCCGTGGGGGTGACGTCGGCGATGAGGGCGTCCCGCGGCGAGGTCCGGACCCCTTTGCCGACCCGGTCGGTGAACCGGATGGCCCCGACCTGCACCCACGAGGTGGCGAACCCGATGAGCGGCCGGACCGCACCGGCGATGCCGTACCCGGCGAGAACGAACGGCTTGCGCTTCGACACCCGGTCCGTCCACCATCCGGAGACGACCTTCAGCAACGCGGCGGTCGACTCGGCGACCCCTTCGATGACGCCGAGAGCGGCGGCGCCGACTCCGAGCGTGCCGACGAGGAACACGGGGATGAGCGGGTAGATCATCTCGGAGGACATGTCGGTGAAGAAACTGACGACTCCGAGCGCCACCACCGTCGTCGGAACTCCCCGTCGGATGCGCTGGAACAGGCGCGCCATCGCCCCACTCTACGACTTCGGACGGCTCGCACGAAGATCAGGATCGGAGCGGTCGTTCCTACCGCGTGATCGGGTACGGCGGCACCGGGTCGAGCGACGACACGTTGCGGCGGAGGATCGATCGGAGGTCCGGGCGGTCGAGTTCTTCGGCGAAGCGCCGTCCATCCCACACCGAGGATTGGATCGTTCCCGGGCTGAACGCATCGCCGACAACGTGGACCGAAGGCCCGTCCGATCCGTCGATCAACCGGCGGAGATCGGCCGCGAGCGCATCATTCGGGAGTCGGGATGTGACGAGGACGACCGAGTCGGCGGGAATCCGGCCCATCCGATCGGTGAAGACGCACCGGGTCGTGACGTCGGAGGCATCGACCGCATCGACGGCGGTGTTCGCCACGATGTCGACGTCGAGTTGGAGGAGTCGCCGCTGGATGCGTCCCTGCTCGAGCGTGTTGTGCGTCCAGTGGGACACGTCCGGGGCGGGTGTCACAAGGGTCACGGCGTAGCCTTCGCCGATGAGCAGTTCGGCGAACACGCCGGCGAGGTAGTAGTGGTCGTCGTCGAAGATCACGACATGGTGACCATGCGGGCGGCGACCGTCGAGCAGGTCGTCGGGGGTGAGGACGTCCGCTTCCGGGTCGATGGGGATCGGTCGACGATGCGCATGACCCACGCCGTCACGTCGCCATGTCGACCCGGTCGCGACGGCGATGTGCGCGAAGTCGTAGTCGAGGATCTCCTCCCCGGTCATGGCGCTCTCGAGGTAGAAGTCGACGTTCGAGAGCGCGTCGAGTTGCCCCGTCCGGTAGTCGACGACGCGTCGCCAGGTCGCCAGGCCGGGCAACGTTGCTTCGCGTCGCGCACGACCGCCGAGTTCCCTGGTCGCTTCGACGAGCACCACCTCGTAGCCGCGTTTGCCGGCGGCTGTGGCGGCTTCGAGGCCGGCCGGTCCACCGCCGACGATCATGATCTTGCCCGGCCGGGTGGTACGCGTGAATCGCTCCGGGTGCCATCCACGGCGCCACTCTTCGCCCATGGACGGATTCTGTGTGCATCGAATCGGGGTCATCGTGAGATCCCCGGTGGTGCACACATTGCAGCCGATGCACTCGCGGATGTCCTCGATGCGACCGGATTCGACCTTCGATGGGAGGAACGGGTCGGCGATCGACGGCCGGGCCGCGCCGATGAAGTCGAGGATGCCCTGGCGGATCATGCGCACCATCGTGTCGGGCGACGTGAACCGCCCGACACCGACGACGGGCTTGGTCGTGAGCGCCTTGAGGCCCTGCACGTACTCCTCCTGACCGCCTTCGTCCCCGAACCGGGCGGAGACCGTGTCGTCCTCCCATTCGCCGAGCATGAAGTCCCACAGGTCGGGCAGTTCACCGATCAGGCCGAGGAGCCTCCTCGTGTCGTCGACCGTGTAGCCCCCCGGCCCGAGCATCTCGTCGACGGCCATCCGGCAGGCGACAGCCGCGGCGCCGTCGACCTCGTCGAGCGTGTCTTCGAGGATCTCACGCAGCAACCGGGACCGACTCTCGAGCGACCCGCCGTAGGCGTCGGTGCGGTGATTGAGTCGGGGAGAGAGGAAGTGCTGAAGTGTCGAGAGGCTGTGCCCGGCGTAGACGTACACGATGTCGTAGCCGGCTTCGAGGGACCGCCGTACAGCCATCCGATGCCACCGGCGCAGGTCGGCGATGTCGTCGAGGGTCATCTCCCGGGCCTGGATGGGAGCGTACCGTCCATCGAGCGCGTGATGCCCGGGGCCGACGGGCGGTGTCCTGGCGTAGAGGTTGGCTGTCGCCATCCCGGCATACGAGAGTTCAACGGCCGCCAGGGAATTGTGTGCGTGGATCGCTTCGACGACGAGACGGTGGGCCGGGATATCGCCGTCGTCCCACATGCGTCCCTCTACGTATGGGGAGGCTTCGGAGGAGGGGTGGATCTCGGTTTCGCCGGTGGATACGACGGCCCACCCGCCTTCGGCCTTCACCCCGCGCATCGCTGCGAGAGCCGACGGGTCCCGGTAGCCCATCCCGTCGGCGTGGGGCACCTGGTAGAAGCGGTTCCGCGCGGTCACCGGCCCGATCCGAACCGGCTCGAACAGGATGTCGTAGCGGGGATCTCGCGTCACATCCACAGGCTAACTGTCAGACGATGAGCCGAAGCGATAGGCAATGTCGCTTGATACAATCAAAGCTCCACAACGACGCGGGGTGGAGCAGTCTGGTAGCTCGTCGGGCTCATAACC
>JAOZRW010000137.1 GCA_029939995.1 Acidimicrobiia bacterium
ACGTCGCAGAGACCCTCCTCGAGTTCCTCCGAACGATGTGGCCCCCCGAGTAGGCGCTTTCTCTGTCTCCCTGCCGGCGCGGTGGGGGAGAAACCGAAACGACACCGTGCCACCATAGAGTCCGTGGATTGAGGACAGCAGGGGGACATGGAGAACAGGCACGACGCCTTGCCCCTCGCATGCCGGTGGTCAGTCGGGCAGGACCGCGAACAGCACCATCATGGCACCGGTCACGGCTATCAGGAGGCCGATGAATGCCGTCAGGAACGTGGTCGACGCCAACTGTTCCACCCGGCCCCGGCTGAGGATCCAGTCCGGCAACAGGCGGGCGAGGCGATGGGTCAACGGAAGAGCCGAAGCCGTCACGGCGAGTCCGGCGACTAGGAGCAGCGTTCCAAGAACCAGCTGCATGATCTCTCCCCTGGAGATACCTCCATCGTACGCCACGGGAAGCCCTGATACGGGGAGTGAGCAACGGCGGCAGCACCGCAGCCTCAGCGGACGCGGTGTCGCCTGGTGTTGAGACGAAGACCGCGACGCCGGTCACGCTCGAGTCCTTCAGCAGCCTTGCATGAAGTATCGGCGGATCCGCTGGTCGGTGGTCGTCGGGATCATCTCGTCCTCATTCTCGCGCCACTCGCCCGGACGGCGAGGCGCCGGCGGCATCGGACCGCTGCGCTCACGGCGTACTCGTCCGAGCCTGCTGGGCCGACAGCAGCACCTGGCGCCGTGCCGACAGGCTCGCGATCATGGCTTCGTCCTGTTGGATGATTCGACTCAGATACTCCACCTGCAACTCCGACATGCGGACGATGGCCTCCGCGCGATCGATCTCGACCTGCGTGGCAGGTGGGTCGGTCTGCGTTTGAAGCCCATGGAGCGTGGCCCGACTCTCGCGAACCGTCTCTTCGGCCGCGATGCGTTGCTCCGTTGCATCATCGACCGATGCCTGTCGACGAGTGATCTCCGCATCGATCGTTTCCAGAGTCTCTCTCGGCGAGTTCGCAGCCCCGTCATAGATGAGAGCCATGCCGTCGGTCGAAAAGGACACCGAGCCCACCGGTACGTTGGCGCGTTCGACGACCTCTACGGTGTTGGCCGTCATGCCGTACCGCGTGTCGGCTAGGAACTCCACGCGACGCTCGTACCGCTGGTTTCGACTGTCGACCCAGTGTTCGGACACATGTCGCTCGAACGTGCCGGTCGAGGCCTCGGTGTACACGGTCACCGGAACGCCGCGCCACTCGTCTCGACGGGTCTCTCCAATCTTGCTCAGGTCGGCCTCGAAGTCCCAGGGACGTCCATTGCCGTACGTGGTGGGAAATGCAACGAAGGACGGATAGAGGTGATTTGCCATGGAGACCGGGTCGTATTGCGGGATGTAGCTCCAGGTCTCGTTTCCATCCTGCCGGATGCAATCGGCGATTCGTTAGGGATCGTCGGCCCGTGCCGACCCGGGTCCGTCGTAGGCGTACCAGGAGCGACGCAGATCGGAATCGGCCATGTCGTAGTCGAACACGAGCCGATCGGTGGTTCCATCCGGTGCGGTCACGTCGATGCGGAGCAGATCGTCGGGGTCGGGGCCCCACACTTCGACGGTCGCGCGGTCGAACCCCCCATTGTCTACAGTCGTCAGCTCGCCGCAACTGAGCTCGACGTCATTCACCCAGGCGATCTTCACGTAGTCGATGGTGTCGAGTGCTACCGGTGGAATCGGACCGGATCCGCGGGCGAGGACGAGGATGACCGCTCCGACGGCGACGATCGTCACACCGAACGCAGCCGCGGCGATCAGCACTCCGCGGCCACGCGTCGGAACCGGCGTCGGTGGTGCCTGTGCCGGTGCGAGACTCTCCCACGATGGCGGCTCCGGCACGTCGGAGAGCATCCGCTCGAACCCGTCCCGGAACTGCTCATCCATCGAGGGCCTCCCGAAGCTTCGTTCGA
>JAOZRW010000066.1 GCA_029939995.1 Acidimicrobiia bacterium
ACCGACACGATGATCACCGTCAGCATCGATCCGAAGACCGGCGAGGCCGCGATGTTCCAGGTCCCGCGCAACTGGACGTACGCACCCCTGCCGGAGGGAATGGGTATCTGGGACTGCGACTGCTACCCGGAACTGATCAACGAGCTCTGGGTTCAGGGTCAGCTGTACCCCGACGCCTTCCCCGGCCCCGGCACACCCTCTGAGAACGCCGTGAAGGGTGTCATCTCCGAGTTCCTCGGGATCCCGATCCACTACTACGCCCTCGTCAACCTCGACGGGTTCGTCGACATCATCGATGCGATCGGGGGCGTCGACATCTACGTGCCGGAGAGGATCGTGGACGAGGAGTACCCGCTCCTCGATGGAACGATCACCAAGATCGTGATCGAACCGGGCCAGCAGCACATGAACGGCGAACAGGCGCTCCAGTACGCGCGAACGCGCCACGCAGACAGCGACTACTTCCGGATGAACCGCCAGAAGTGCGTGCTCGAAGCGGCGATGGAGGACACCGATCCCACGTCCCTCATCCGGAACTTCGGAAAGTTCGCCGACGTGATCAAGAACACCGTCACGACCGACATCCCGATCGACCTGCTCCCCAAGCTCATCGAACTGATGCCGAAGGTGGACATGGATGAGGTCGTGTCGATCCGCTTCATCCCACCCGAGTATCACCTCAAGTTCCGCGACGACGGCAAGAAGGGCCGGATCGCCAACATCCCCCTCGTGCATGAGCACGTCCAGTTCGTGATCAACGATCCGGAACGTGCGAAGGTTGAACTCAACCTGCAGGAGTCGGAGGACTGCCCGAAAGCTCCGGGTACCTGATCAGCTCAGCCGCGTGTCCGTGCGGCGATACCGGTTCCCTTCGAGCAGAGAGTTCGATCGCCACTCGCCGAGCGGGGTGTGCTCCACGACTGCCGGCGCGACCGGCTCGTCGACGGCCGCCTCTTCTTCCGGGTCGGCGACTTCTCCGTACGCGTGGAACGAACGATGCTGGTACTTGGTGGTTGGATCGACGACGACGGTGATGTCGTCGACCGAGACCTCGACGACCGCCGGGTCATCGACGATCGGCGCGGTCGGCGTGACGATCGCGTATCGGCCCTTCGACACCACCGGCGGTGACGCCGTTCGCTGCGTCGATTCGAGTTGCGGTCCCGGTTTGAATTGCTTCGGTGCCGGCATGCCGTCTGTCCCCTTGTAGCCCCGGGACCATCGTACACGACCGGACTTGCGGCGGAAATAGGGCGGTGGTCTCAACCGCGATCGGCACGACCCGACGCGATGGCCGAGACGGCGATCCCGACGCCCAGGAGCACGAGCGCACCGGGGACGAGCCAGACGCCCAGATCGGGGGGAAGCCTGTCCCGGATCGGGGCGGCGGCGGCCATCACCAAGAAGATCAATCCGAAGAAGAACGAAAGCGCGTCGAATGGATGACGGTACATGTGCTCAGCCCTCCCAGCCTTGCCCGCGGTCTGTGACGACGATCGATCCGACTCCAACGCTCGCGTCGATGTCGAACGTCCACTCGTCCGGACTGCCGATCGGCGTCTCTACGTAGCGGGATACGCCGAGACCCGCGCTCTGCTGTCCGAGAATGTCGACCGAACCGATCCCGGCCTCTCCGCGTACGACGGCCGAAGGCGGCTCGGGGAGCCAGACCCTCACCTCTCCGACACCGAGCTTGGCGCTGATCGAGATCGGATGAGGATCGGCATCCGACGGCGGCTCGAATCGTCGTAGGTCGATCTCGAGGACACCTGCACCGTGCTCGTACTGGAACCCGACCTGCTCGAGGTCCTCCATCGACGTCACCCGGATGTACCGCTCCCCCGCCTCGCCGTTGATCGACCAGGTGGGGGCGCCGAGGCTCGTGAGGAGCAGGACCGGGACGAGGATGAGACCGACGACGATCAGCCAGCGAGCCCGTCCGAACAGCCCGCCGACCAGCAGTCCGAGACCGATGGTCCCGACCGTCAGAGCCACGTAGTGGACCGGCTCCGGGAACAGCACGCCGGCTGCGTCGAGCATCGCGAGACCCCCGACGCCGATGAGCAGAGCCGCCACGGTGAGCCGACCGAGGATCGAACGCGGCTTCTGCGGTTTCGGAGCCTTCGTCGCGGTGCGCGGTGCGACGTCTACTCTCACCTGAGTGGGAGCTTCGTCCCCCGGTGTCGCGTCGCCGGCCACCCGTGGCTCCGTCACGGCGTCCGGAGTCGATCCGACACGGCCGTCGTCGGTCCGATCCGACTCGGGCCTCCCCGCCTTCAGGTCGCCGCGGTAGAGGAGCACGCCGACGACCAGCAGGATCCCGGCCAGTAGCAACTTGCCGGAGAAGGGGAAGAAGTGGAAGCCGGTCAAGAGGATGATCGCTCCCACACCGATGAGGACCGCGCCGACCACCATCGCCGTGTTCGACGTGTCGAACCCATCGATCCAGTCGGCGATCAGCGGATCGTCGGATCCCTCGTCCGGGATCAGGAGCCATCCGAGAGCGTACAGGATCGCTCCCGCCCCACCGAACACGGTCAGCAGGATGAAGCCGACCCGGAACCAGGTCGGACTGATGCCGAAGCGCCTCCCGAGGCCCGAGGCGACTCCGGCGATCGCCCGGTCCTCGATCGGGCGCCGCAGCAAGGGTGTCGGTGACTCAGCTGATGTGCTCATGTCATCATCGTGCCCCGGATCGTCGCTCGATGATATGGGGAATCATCCTGGGACATCCCTGAGACCTCAGGGGCATCTCAGGGTCGTCACCGGTTGTCGGACGGGTCTACCTGTGACAACATCACCGTCATATGGACACAACCGGCACATCGGGGTCACATCGGCGAACGGCCGGCATCCGTGTCCTCACGGGACACGTGACGAGGTCGACCGACGACCGGATGATCGCCGGGCTCGCCGGAGGCATCGCCGCGCGGCTCGGCGTGTCGACCGTCTACGTCCGCGCCGCGTTCGTCGCGCTCGCCCTTGCCGGCGGCGTCGGGGTGCTCTGCTACCTCATCGGCTGGCTCGTCACACCCGACCAGCGGCAGTACGGGTCCCTCATCGTCGCCGAAGAGCCTCCGACGACGACGCAACGGATCGGTCTGGCCCTCGCGTTCCTCGCCGTGCTCATCGCTCTCGACGCGGTCGGCCTCTGGTTCGGCCCGGTCGTTTGGCCGACGGTTCTCTTCCTGTTCGGAGGGGCCCTCATCTGGGACCGGTCCAGCGCGGAATCTCGAGAGCGGATGGCCCGCTTCACACGGCCTTCGGAGGGAGATCAGCCGAGAAGTCGAGCCCAGATCTTCGCCGGCGTGACGCTGATGGTCGTCGGAGTCGTGGTCGTTCTCGCCTCGCTTCGATCGTTCCAGTCGCTGGGACCGGTGGCGATCGCGGTGCTGCTGACGGCGGCAGGGTTCATGCTGTTGTTCGGCCCGTGGGTGCTGGGGCTGTTAGAGGACCTCAGCGACGAGCGGACGGCCAGGATTCGATCGGAGGAGCGAGCCGAGATGGCCGCGCATCTCCACGATTCCGTCCTGCAGACGCTTGCGATGATCCAGAGAACCGACGACCCTCAGCGCATGATCACCCTCGCACGCGCTCAGGAGCGAGATCTTCGTGCCTGGCTCTTCGAACCGGATGGCGGTTCCAACGGAGGATCCGTTCATGAGGCCGTCGCCGACGCTGCCGCGAAGATCGAAGCAACGTTCGACATTCCGATCGAGGTCGTCGTCGTGGGTGACCGGGCGCTCGACGATCGGTTGACGCCGCTCGTCGGGGCAGCGACCGAAGCGATGGCCAACGCAGCGAAACACTCGGGTGCCACATCGATCTCTGTGTACGTGGAGTGTTCCGACGACTCGGTCGATGCCTGGATCACCGACCAGGGCGCCGGGTTCGATCCCGACACCGTGCCGCCGGACAGGAGGGGGATCGCTGAGTCGATCGTCGCGAGGATGGTTCGGTCGGGAGGCGAGGCCACGATCGTCTCCGAACCGGGAGAAGGCACCGAAGTCCATCTACGATCGGAGACCCGATGACGACCATCTACCTCGTCGACGACCACGAGCTCTTCCTGAGCGGCGTGCGATCCGAGCTCTCCGAGCGGTTCGACGTCGTCGGCTGGTCGACCGACGTCGACACGGCCACGGACGAGATCAGGAAGGCACGCCCCGACGTCGTACTCGTCGACGTCCACATGCCGGGTGGTGGCGGGCTGGCCGTCGTCCGGAACGTGCATGCAACGAACCCCGAGATTCGATTCCTCGCGCTCTCCGTCTCCGATGCCCCCGAAGACGTGATCGCGATGATTCGTGCCGGCTCCCGGGGCTACGTCACCAAGTCGATCGACCCGGCGTCGCTCGCCGACGCCGTCGAGCGGGTCGCCTCCGGGGACGCGGTGTTCTCCCCCAAGCTCGCCGGTTTCGTTCTCGACGCCTTCTCTGAGACCGAGCCGGTCGAGTTCGATCCCGAGCTCGACCGTCTGACCCCGCGAGAACGCGAGGTCCTCCGGCAGATCGCCCGTGGCTACGCCTACAAGCAGGTCGCGGCACGGCTCTCGATCTCGGTCAAGACCGTCGAGACTCACGTATCGGCCGTTCTCCGGAAACTCCAGCTATCGAACCGCCACGAGCTCGCTCGGTGGGCGACGGAGCGGCGCATCGTATGACCGGGCCCGCCCATGGAACGAAACACCCGTCGGCCGTCGTTGGTTCCCTACGATGAAACGACTGCTCCTCAAGATCGGGATCGGTGCCGCTGCCGCTTGGCTCACCGTCTGGCTGGTTCCCGGTTTGAGCTATGCAGGCGAGTGGTGGAGGTGGCTGCTCTTCGGCGCCGCGATCGGCTTCATCAACGCCGTCATCAAGCCCCTGGCGAAGCTCCTCACCATCCCGATCCGGATCCTGACGCTCGGTCTCTTCACCCTGATCATCAACGTCGGCTTGATGACGCTCTCCATCTGGATCGCAAGCGATTCCGGAGTGGGGCTCTCGAGCGATTCGATCTGGTCGGCGCTCCTCGGCGGGCTCGTTCTCACCGTCGTCGGTGCGATTCTCAACCTGATCGACACCGACTGAGCCCCTATCGGTCGGGTAACGTACACGGGCAAAGGAGCCCTCATGCGCAACCCGATTCGGTCGATAACTTCGTTCCTGGCCACACCGCACGTTCAGACCGGCCTCGCCGTCGGCGCGGCGGCCGCCATCGAAGCGAACCAGCCGTCGCTGCTACCCCGCCCGCGAACCGATCAAGCCCTCGTCGTCGCCGGCTCGTTCGCATCCGGATACGTCGCGGGAAGCGGCTACGCCCAAGCGACCGACCGTATCACCGTCGTGCCCGGCGTTCCCAACAACCTGGTGACCGGTGCCGGCTCCGCAGCGTTCGCCGCCGCGCTCGATTCCAGGATCGGCTCCTCACGGGTCGGAGCAGCGACCGTAACGGCTGCTCGCGTGAAGTCGTACGCATCGACCGCGGCGATCGTCGTCGCACTCGCACATCGCGGCGCCGCGGCCGTCCGCCCGCTTGGACGCGTCGCTCGCGGGGGTGCGGCTCTCGCTGCGGCCACGGCGATCGGAGCCGGTGCACACCTGTATCTCAAGGATCGCCTCGGACGTTACGAAGCGGACGACCGCATCCCCCCGGATGGCGCCGACGTGGCATGGACGCTCGCCGTCGGCACCGGCATCGCCACCGGAGTCGGCAGCTTCGTCATGGTCGAGCGCTACCTCGCCCGCTCGGCGGCGGCGATGCTCGGACGCGCTGTAGGCGGACCGGCGGCTGCATGGGCGCCGGTCACGCACGCTTTGTTCGGCGGTGCGGTCGTGCTCGGTGCCAGAACCGGATACGCCGCGGTTCTGGCCAAGATCTCGGCTTCCAACAGCCGGACTGAAGCGAGGTACGCCGAACCGCCGGCCGTGCCCACCGTCAGCGGTGGCCCCGGAAGCGTCGTCGCGTTCGAAGATCTGGGTCTCCAGGGTCGCCGGTTCGTTCTCGAAGCATCGCCGGGATCGAAGATCGACGAGGTCCTGGGCGAATCCGGCGCCGTGGACGCCGTGCGTGTGTTCATCGGTGTGGAGTCGGCGCCGACCATCGAAGAGCGGGTCGCCCTCGCGATCGAAGAGCTCCGCAGGACCGGCGCATTCGACCGCTCCCTGCTCGTGATCGGATCTCCGGCGGGAACCGGCTACTTCAACTACATCCCGGTCGAAGCCGCCGAGTACCTCACGAGAGGTGACGTCGCCTCCGTCGCGATCCAGTACGGCGCCCTCCCTTCGATGCTCTCGATGTCGAAGGTTCCCGTTGCGATCGAGCAACATGCGGCCCTGCTGCGCGCCGTCAACGAGGAGCTGTCGAAGCGCGACCCCGAAGACCGACCGCGGGTCGTTCTCTACGGCGAGAGCCTCGGAGCACAAACGAGCCAGGGCGCGTTCATCGGCGGCGGTACGCGAATCCTCGACGATCTCGGCATCGATCGGGCCCTCTGGGCGGGAACGCCCTACGCCTCTCGCTGGCGCCGGGAGCTGCTGGCCGGCGGACCCGACGTCGACCCCTCCGTGTTCGGCACGTTCCGTTCGATCGATGACTACCGGGGGCTCACCGAGGACGATCGAGCTTCCATCCGGTTCTTCTTCTTGAACCACGACGAGGACCCGGTCACCCGGTTCGGCCTCGACCTGGCCTACCGACGCCCCGACTGGCTCGGGGATCCGGCCACCCGGCTGCCCACGATCTCGAAGACCCAGCAGTGGGTTCCCGCCGTCACGTTCTTCCAGACCGCGATCGACACGAAGAACGCGGCCACGGTCGTCCCGGGCGAGTTCAAGGCGCTCGGCCACGATTACCGGGCAGATCTCGCCGCCTTCGTCAGCGCGGCCTACGGCCTCACGAGCGTGACCGACGAGCAGATGGGCCGCATCGAAGAGCGCCTCCGTCGTTCCGAGGTGGAACGGGCCGCGAAGATCGCCGACGGCTGACCGGATCAGATCGCTTCCACGACGGCTTCGACGACGCCTCTCCGGTCCTCCATCATGCCTCTGTAGATGTCGGCGTTGCGCGAGCGGCGCCACGCCCGCCAGGCCCGCCAGATCAGGGTGCCGCGCTCGTACAGGGCGAACAGTGCGTACATGTAGAGCGGCATGACGAGCAGCGTCGCC
>JAOZRW010000138.1:0-1544 GCA_029939995.1 Acidimicrobiia bacterium
GTCGCCCGGATTCTTGATTCCAGCCACGTTCTTCATCAACAACCCCACGCCCATGCAGAACTGGTAGCCGGCGAGGCTCCGCGCCCACTCCGCCGCCGGAGCGGCCGGGTCGTCGTCGCTCTCTCCACGGGTGATGCGCTCGGTGCTGCATCGACGTGGGCCGACATCGCTCCGGACGGGGGCTGGCAGTACGTGCTGGCCGGTGACTTTTCCGGCGACGGGGTCGACGACATAGCGGCGTTCAACGAGCCCTCACAGACCTGGTATCTCCTGCGGTCCACCGGAACCTCGTTCGTGGCCGGAGGTTCGATCGCGACGCCATCCACGGACTCGTGGTCCGAGGCGTTCGTCTTCGATTACGGTGCCGATGGAATCGACGAGGTGATCGCTCTCGACGCCTACACCGGATCCTGGTTCCTCGGCCGATTCGAGACCGTCTCGCCGTTCTTCACCGAACTCGAAGATGCACCGTTCCGCACCACCGTCTCGGGGCCCGCGTCGGGTGGGTCGGGCGATGGGTTCCTCGCGTGGTTCGGGCAGGAGTCGAACTGGATCCGGATCCGTCTCGGGTACGGCGTCGGAGGCGAGGCGGACGCGACCCAGCGCATCTTCGGCCCGTCGAAGTACTCCACGTCGGCCGTGGTTTCGCGCACGGCGTTCGCATCCGCCGACGTCGTGTACGTCGCCACCGGCGACAAGTATCCGGACGCGCTCGCGGGAGGTGCCGCGGCGGTCGTCGATGGGGCACCTGTGCTGCTGACCGGCCGCGACCGGCTCGACGGGGCCGTCGTCGATGAGATCCGGCGCCTCGCACCGCGCAAGATCGTGGTTCTCGGCGGAACCGCTGTGATCTCCGACGCCGTCGCCGATCAACTGGCTGCGCTCGCGCCCGAGGGAGCCGTGCGGTACGGAGGAGCGGACCGCTACGAGACCGCCGTGTTGATCTCGCGGGCGACCTTCGACTCGGGGGCCGAGACCGCCTACATCGCTACCGGCCTCAACTTCCCGGACGCGCTCGCCGGCGTTCCCGCCGCAGGAGTTGCCGGAGCGCCGATCCTGTTGGTCCGTGAACACGTGCCGGCCGTGACCGCCGCCGAGTTGCAGCGGCTCGCACCGTCGAAGATCGTGATACTCGGTGGGCCGGTGGCCGTTTCCGACACCGTGAAGGCGGAGTTGGAGCAGTACACCTCCGGGTCCGTCTCGCGACTCGACGGTCACGATCGATACGCCACAGCCGCCGCCGTCTCCGCAGCCGCTTTCCCCGACGGAGCAGACACGGTCTTTGTCGCGATCGGAACCAATTTCCCCGATGCCGTGGCAGCCGGCCCGGCTGCGTACGAACTCGGCGGGCCGCTGCTGCTGGTCAACCCGAATGCAGCGCCGGGATCGACTCTGAGCGAACTGGGACGCCTCCGTGCAAGCCGGATCGTGATCATCGGCAGCGAGGGAGTCGTGGCCCCCGAGGTGATCGACGCCATGGAAGGTATCGGAGAGGGAGCCTCGACGGCGAGGCTCGCGGCGTTGCCGAGACCGTAGCGCCGAGC
>JAOZRW010000138.1:1554-1938 GCA_029939995.1 Acidimicrobiia bacterium
ATGCGCGTTTACGGAACCCGAACGGGTTCGGTGCCTTCACACAAGGCCCAGGTCGTCACCGCCGAGGTGAGTGCGTTGGGGCCGAGGTTGGTCCACGTGGCCCTCCATGCCTGGTCACCGTTGGTCGGATAACTATTGATCATCACGAGTCGCCCTTCGACGGAGAGCCCTCCTCCGGAGACCACGTGCTTCGGTGACGGGCACGCCGCTTCGGCGTACACCGTCTGGCCCGCCCCGAGGTCCGTGAACGTCGTGCTCTTCGTCACCCATTCGGTGTTTCGCACGAAACGGGTGCTGTCGTAGCCGTCGAGAGTGCCGGCATTGACGACCTGGGAATGTCCATTTGATTTGGCCCCACCGCGCTCGTTTGATTTGGCCCCACTT
>JAOZRW010000032.1 GCA_029939995.1 Acidimicrobiia bacterium
CGGTCGCTCCGCTAGCGGCGCACCGGGAGCCGGCTACGTCGCGGCGAGCAGCTCGAGCATCGGCCGGAACTTGAGCCTCGTCTCGAGCAGTTCGAGATCGGCGTGTGAATCGGCGACGATCCCGGCTCCCGCGAAGATGTGAGCACTCGTGCCTTCGAGAAGGCCACATCGAAGGGCGATGGCGAACTCGCCGTCGCCGTCACCGTCGATCCATCCGATTCCGCCCGTGTACCATCCCCGGTCGAACGACTCCACCTTGTCGATGAACGCCTGGGCCTCGGCTCTCGGCGTTCCCCCGACCGCCGGCGTCGGGTGAAGCGCGTCGACGAGGTCGAGGACGCGAGTTCCCTCGCATGCCGTGCCGGTGATCCGGGTGGAGAGATGCTGAACGGTCGCCATCTTCTTCAGCGCCGGATGCGGCGGCACGACGAGCGATTCCACGAACGGTGCCAGCCGCTCGGCGACGTCGTCGACGACGAACGAATGCTCGACGCGATCCTTCACCGACCGCATCAACGCCTCGGCGAGGATCCGATCCTCCTCGTCTCCCTCCCCTCGCCGAGCAGAGCCCGCGAGAGGGTTCGAAACGACCGTTCCGCCGTGGAGTCGGACGAGGAGTTCCGGGCTTGCGCCCAGGAAGGTCGCCCCGTTCGATCGCCATCCGAAGCCGTAGCACTGCCGGTAGGACCTCTCGAGGTGGCCCACGAGATCGAACCCGTTCGGGGCGGTGTCGGATCGAACCACGACCGACCGGGCAAGCACGACCTTGTCGATCGCGGCATCGTCGATCGCTGCGACCGCTTCTTCGACCGCTGCCGTCCAGTCGGAGACGGACGGGTGGGACTCGAGCGTGTGGTCCCCCAGGTTCGGATAGGGGGCCCGACCGGGGTCCGTCATCGACTCCAGTCGTCTCTGGATGTCCGTCTCGTCGATGCCCGGAGGGATGGCCAGCAGGAGGAGGGACTCGTCACCCCAGCGGAGCACGGTCGCGATCGGGAGCACGGCATCGGCCGATCCGAACGACGACCATGCGTCGGAGGAGGGGCCGTCCGGCGAGAACGAGAATCCGGTGAACACCCGGAACGGCGCGGGGAGCGCCCAGTCATCGAACGAGGACTGGAGGCGGGAGAACCGCTCCGATCCGGAGAACGACAGCTTCGACGCGACTCCGAGACCGCCGGCGGCCGTACCGTCGGGAGACGAGAAGTAGAACACGCCTTCGAACTCATCACCGCCGGAGCGAACGAACGTGAGCGGGTCGGCCTCGAACGGTACGACGGCGAGCCGAATCCCGTCGGGTCCGGGGGTGAGAACGGAGCGGAGATCGAAATCTCGATCGAAGATCATCGGGAGGGGATGCTACCGGCAACCGGTTCACTGGTGGTCGCGAACCGTGACGAACGAGGGTGCGCGCGGGAGTCGTGGATCACAGGCCCCGGGCGTCGGCCGGAGCATCGTCCGTGTAACGCCAGGAGAGCTCGTTCTCGACCCGGAGCACCCCGTCGAGCCTCGATGCCAACTCGGAGAGCAAGCGGGCCTCGTTCTCGGTCCCGACGATGCCGGTGAACGTGACGATGCCGCGTGACACGGCGACGTCCATCTGGTCGGGGTCGATGAACAGCACCCGTCGAATCAGGTCTTCCCGGATCTCGTCTTCGATCACGTCATCCGGCCTCGTGAAGACGGAGACGATGTCGGCACGCGAGATGATCCCGAGCAGTCGCCCGTCTTCGTCGACGACCGGGATGCGCTTGATGTCCTGGAACGTCATCATCTTCGCGGCGTCGTAGATCTCGGTCTCGGGTCCGGTGGTCACGACTCCCTCCGACATGACGTCGCCGACGGTCTCACCGATCCCGGAGGCGCCTTCGTAGCGGTCGACCTCCATTCGCAGGAAATCGGCCTCGGTGATGATGCCGCAGAGCGTCCCATCCGACGCCGTGACGGGCAGACCGCTGACGTGGTTCCGGAACATCAGTCGCGCAGCATCGCGGATTCCCGTTTCGCGGGAAACGGTGATGACATCTGTCGTCATGAGGTCTACGACCTGCACGTCTCGTCCCTCTCCTCGCTGTCGATCATCATTCTGGCATGGCGACGTGCCTCGCGCACAGTACCGACGGCTACAGCGCCGTCGGGAAGTCGGCGCGCGCGGGATCGAGAGCACCCACGTCCGGCTTCACCTTGATCCTGGCGTCGACGACACGAACGCCGTCACCGGGCCGACCGACCTTCACAGGGTTCATGTCCATCTCCACCATCTCGGGAAGATCTTCGATCATCGCGGAAACCCGGAGCAGGGCGTCCTTGACCGCAGCGACGTCGCCCGGTTCCTCTCCGCGATATCCCTCGAGGAGTCTCGCCGATTTGACCGACCGGACCATGTCGTCGACGTCGAGATCGGTGAGCGGGTGGATACGGAACGCCACGTCACCGATCAGTTCGACGAACACGCCGCCCAGTCCGAACACCACGAGCGGGCCGAAGTTCGGATCCTCGACCATCCCGATGAGGATCTCGTGCCCGCCCGACACGTACTCCTGGATGAGCACTCCTTCCGGATCCGGCACCGCCGCCGTCACCTGGCGATAGGCGGAACGGACGGCGTCTTCACCCTCGATGTCGAGGACGACACCTCCCACGTCGGACTTGTGAAGCGCCGACGGGGAGACGACCTTGAGAACCACCGGCCCGCCGATGACGGCCGCTCGAGCCACCGCTTCGTCTTCCGTCTCGACGACGGCCGACGCTGGCACGCGGAGGCCGTACGACTCGAGCACGATGTCGACCGTGTCGGGATCCAGCCAGCCCCCGTCCTGCCCCATTCCGTCGAGAGCAGCGTCGAGAGCGGATCTGGCCCGGTCGGGATCGAGATCGTCGAACACCGGGATCTCGCCTTCGGGTCGGTCGAGGAACTCGCCGTAGCGCACGGCATCGTGCAACGCCCGGGCGGCCCGTTCGGGGAAGGCGAATTCCGGCACCGACGAGCGGACCTTCGGCGCATCGTCGGACACCTTTCCGGAGTGCATGATCACGGCCAGATAGGTCTTGTCGTTGCCGCTCGCTTCTCCCACCTCGCGGATCGTCGCCTGGATCTCGGCGACGCCGAGCGGCGAGGCCGGGATGTAGATGGCGATGACGGCGTCCAACTCGTCGGCGGCGAGCATCGCTTCGAGCACCTCGCGGTACTCGGTCGCCCCCGCGGCGGCGATCATGTCGACCGGGTTGCGTACCGCCGCTTCCGGCGACAGGTAGCCCTGGATCTTCGCCTGGAGCTCCTCGGAGAGAACCGGGACTTCCAGACCGCGGGACTCGAGCGCGTCGACGGCGAGGATCGCGGGACCTCCCGCGTTGGTCACGATGCCGACACGGCGTCCCTTCGGGATCGGTTCGTTCGACAGCAGGCTCGTCACGTCGAACAGCTGCTCGAGCGTGTCGACACGGATCACACCGGTCTGATGGAAGAGCGCGTCGACGGCGACGTCGAGACTGGCGAGCGATCCGGTGTGGCTGCTCGCCGCTCGTGCCCCGGATGCCGTCCGGCCGGACTTGACCGCGACGATCGGCTTCTTCCTGGCGATCCGCCGGGCGAACCTGGCGAACCGTCTCGCCTTCCCGAACGACTCCATGTACAGGAGGATCACATCCGTCGACGGGTCGTCCTCCCAGTAGAGCAGCAGATCATCACCGGACACGTCGGCGAGATTCCCCACCGACACGAAGGTCGAGATGCCGATGTTGTGCCGGGCCGCGTAGTCGAGGATGGCCAGCCCGAGGGCACCCGACTGGGATGAGATCGCGACGTTGCCCCTGGGCGGGCGGATCGGACCGAACTGACCATCGAGACTCACGGCCGGATCGGTGTTGATCAGCCCCATGCAGTTCGGCCCGACCATCCGGATTCCGGCGGATCGCACGAGCTCGAGCAGCTCCTTCTCGAGCTCCGCACCCGCACCGCCGACTTCGGAGAACCCTGCCGAGATCACGACGAGGGCCCGGACACCCTTCTCGATGCACTGCTTCACCGCATCGATGACGTACTTGGAAGAGACGACGATGAATGCGAGATCGACGTTGCCGGGAACGTCCAGAATCGTCGGGTACGCCGCGACCGATCGGACGACCGGGGACTTCGGGTTGACCGGGTACACCGGCCCGGTGAAATCTCCGTTGATCAGATTGTTGAACAGCCGTCCGCCGATCGATGCCGGATTCCGGCTCGCGCCGATGACGGCGACCGACTGCGGGGCCATCAACGGCATCATCGACTTCGCCGCCGCGCGTTTCTCGCGTTCGTCGCGCACCGCGGTGCTCTCCTCCGACTCCTCGGTCGGGAACGACACCGTGTAGACGCCCTCTTCGAGGTGACGCTTCACCCCGTACCCGGAGGAACGGAACACGCGCATCATCACGTGGTTGTCGGCGAGCAGGTAGGCCCGGAACCCTTCGATTCCCTTGCTTCGCGCGTACGCGGTCAGCCGGTACAGCAGCAGCGTGCCGATACCCATCTGCTGGTACTCGTCTGCTACGGCGAACGCCGCTTCCGCGATGGTCGGCTCGTCCTCCCTCACGTTGTACCGGCCGACGCCGATGAGCCGGCCGTCGCGGATCGCGACGAACGCCATCGCGTTCTCATAGTCGAGCTGGGTGAAGCGATCGAGCTCTTCGGGTTCGAGCTCCTCTTTCACCCGGAAGAACCGGAAGTAGGTGCTCTGCCGCGAGAGGCCCCGCACCATCGCCTGGAGCGCGTCGCGGTCGATGGGGGCGATCGGCCGGATGCGGATCGTTTCGCCGTCCTTCATCACGGCGTCCTGCACCCACTCGGACGGATAGCCGTCCGGCGGGTCGGGTACGGTCAGAAGTGCTTCGATGTGGTCGGTCACGCGGATCCCTTTGGTCGTCGGTGTCGTCCGAATTCTCGCAGGCGCACGATATCGTCGATACTGCAGATTGTGACAAGCAACGTTTCGTTCATGGGTCTCGCCCTCGCATCGTCGCTCGTCCTGATCGCCATCCTCCTCTCGATGCGACAGCGTCTCGGTCTCGAGCGCCAGATCCTGTGGGCATCGGTGCGGGCGCTCGTTCAACTTCTCGCCGTCGGGGTCGTCCTCGCCTTCCTGCTCCGTCCCGGGAGCTCGATCTGGTGGTCGTTCGCCTGGGTACTTCTGATGCTGCCGTTCGCCGCGGATGTCGTCGGCAGACGGGCTCCCCAGGTTCCGCACGTTCGCCGGCTCGCGCTCGGAGCGTTCGCGGTGACGTCTCTCGTGATCCTCGGATTGCTGTTCGGCCTCCGGGTCTTCCCTCTCGAGCCGCGAACGCTCGTGCCGCTCGCGGGGATGATGATCGGCAACTCGATGACGGCGACGGTCCTCGTCGCGACCCGGATCGTCGCCGAGTTCCAGGACAATCGTGCGTTGATCGAGATCCGGCTCGCGCTCGGATTCAAGGCTCAGGACGCGTTCCGGCCGTATCTGCGGTCGTCGCTCCGCACGGCGCTCATTCCGCAGATCGAGACGACCAAAGCGGTCGGCATCGTGATCCTGCCCGGGGCGATGACCGGCCTGATCCTCGCGGGGATCGATCCGATCGAAGCCGTTCGTGTCCAGATCGTCGTCATGTACCTCGTCCTCGGTTCCGTTGCCGTGGCGTCCAGCACCGTCGCCCTCGGTCTGAGCAAGATGCTCTTCACCCCGGACCAGCGAGCCGTTCATCTCCCGGAGAGCCGATAGGCTGTTGCGCGTGAGAGTCGCCGTGATCGTCGTCGCCCTCCTGCTCGCCTCCTGCACCGGCGGAGCAGACCCGGACGCGTCCTCGACATCCACGCTCGAACCGGCGCCGCCGGTCTCTACGACGTCATCGCTCGCGCCGGGAGATGAGACGACCGTCACCGAGCCGACCTCGACCACCATCGTCACCGGGAACGCCCGTTTCATCATCGGCAGCATCGTCTTCGGTGATCAAGGCACGATCGAGGTCGGCAATCTGGGCCCCGACGCCGGCGATCTCAGCGGTGTCTGGATCGCGATCGATCCGTACTACCTCGAGCTCCCGTCGACCGTGCTGGCCCCCGGTACGGCGCTCATCGTCAGCATCGCGGAGGACGCCGACCCGACGCTCGTCCTGCCCGCCGCCGGCCTCCTCCCGACGCTCACAGGTGCGTCCGGCGAGATCGGGCTGTACCGGAGCGGGATCTTCGGCAGCCCGGATGCGATGCTCGACTATGTGCAATGGGGTACCACGGAACACGTGCGCACGTCGGTGGCCGTCGCTGCAGGCCTGTGGCCCGAAGGGGAAACGATCCCGACCGATGGATCTGCGACGGGTCTCGCCGTGGGAGATCGGGAAGAGCCGGGTCCGGGCGGATGGACCCCCACGACGGGCTGAGTCCGGTCGGTCGGGTGTGGGAGGTCAGGGAGCCGTCACCTCCGACTCGGGATCCCGGACGGCCCCGAACACGACCTCGACGAAGGCCCCGCCGCCCTTCGCTTCGCCGATCCGGACTGAGCCCCCGGATCGCTCCGCGGTCCTCGAGATGATGTCGAGGCCGAGCCCCGTCGATCCGCTCCCGCTCTCGCCTCTGCGGACCGCGCTCGTCGTGTCGAAACCGGGCCCCGAGTCTTCGATGACCAGCGTGGCCCCGCCCGACGCCGCTTCTCCGACCCGGATCCGGTATCCGACGCCCTGCGGAGTGTGAGCGAAGACGTTCTCGATGAGGACGTCGACGAGCGCTCCCAGTTCGCCCGGGGGCACGGGAACCCGATGCTCCCCCGGCCCGACGATGATCGACGTCGCCCGCCCCTGCTCATCCGCAAGTACCTGCCAGAACGCCGCCCGGTGTGTCACCACCTCGCCGAGATCGGTGGCGGCTGCCTCCTCGGACTCGGTTGAGCTTCGCCGGGTCTCGGCGATCATCGAGTTGACCGCAGCCTCGACGCGGTCCACGTCGTCGAGCAGCGCCGCTGCCTCGTCGGGGTTCGTCACGGTCTCGGCCTGGAGACGGAGTGCCGTCAGTGGCGTCCGCAGGCGATGGGACAGATCGGCCACCGATTCCCGTTCCGCTTCGAGAAGCCCTTCGAGACGTCCCGCCAGGACGTTGAACGCCTCACCGACCTCCGCGATCTCCGGTGGGCCCGCCGGGTCGACCCTCACGTCGAGGTCTCCGTCGCCCAGGCGATGGGCCGCTCCCGATAGCTCCGAGACCGGTCGCACGATCGATCGACCGAGACGGTCGGCCGCCGCCATGGAGATGAGGATGAGGAAGAGACCGAGCGCACCGAGCATCGCCCATGCGGCGAGCACACCGCGAGAGAGTTCGTCGTCCGAGATGAACGTTCGAACGACGACGGTTCCCTCGGTCGTCGGGGAGTCGGCGACCAGAACGGGGACCAGAACCTCGGCACCTCCGGGGATCGACGCGGTGAATGCCGCACCGGCCTGGGCCCGTTCTACGTTCTCCGACGGCTCCGTCGGTGTTCCGACGACTTCACCGTCGGGGAAGATCACCGATGTGCCCTCCGGCTCCCCGAACGCCTCGATGACGGCCTGTGCGAGCTCCGGGGAGACGCCGGCGGCGGACTCGAGCGATCCCGAGACGGCCAGGGTCGCCGCCACGGACTGGGAGAACCGTTCGCCCCGTGTCAGAGCCCGGTTCTCCGCCTGGTTCCGCACCAGCGTGGCCAGCGGCACGAGGAACGCGACGACGACGAGGGACGAGACCGCCAGCGAGAGCATCGCCAGCCGCCGTCTCATGACGGATCCACGAGTTTCACGCCCACGCCGTGCACGGTCTGGAGGTATCGGCTGTCCGCGGCCGTCTCACCGAGCTTGGTGCGCAGCCAGGAGAGGTGGACGTCGATCGTCTTGTCGCTCCCGCCCCACGGCTGTCTCCACACCTCGGCGAGCAGCTGTTGTTTCGGCACGACGTCGCCGGCGTGCTCGGCCAGATAGGCGAGGAGATCGAACTCTTTCGGGCTGAGCCGGATCACGTCGCCGTCGAGCGTGACTTCGCGGGCCTTCAGGTCGATGACGAGACCGCCGACCACGATCCGATCGTCGCCGGACGTGTCGCTCGCTCGCCGCAGAACGGCGCGGACCCTGGCTTCGAGTTGTTCGACGGAGAAGGGCTTGACGAGATGATCGTCTGCGCCGAGATCCAGCGTTCGCACGATGTCGCGATCTTCACCGCGAGCCGTGGCCACGATGACGGGGACCGCGCTGACGGCCCGGATCATCTTGAGCAACTCCATCCCGTCGAGATCGGGAAGGCCGAGATCGAGGATCACGAGATCCGGGGCGGCGTCCACGATGGTGCGGAGGCCCTCGAGTGCCGTTCCCGTTGCCCGCACCTCGTATCCGCGCTCCGCCAGTACGCTCGTGACGAGCGAACGGATGCGTTGTTCGTCTTCGATGATGACGATCGATGCCATGGTGTACTGTCCCATGTCGGGGACGCCTTAGCAATTCCTTAACCATCCGTTGGGGACATCGAAAGCAGGAATCGGGCACGATGAATCCAATGCGGCAGAGACTCCTCCTGGTCGCCGGCTGGTTCGTTGCAGTCGTCGGCGCAGGAATCGTGGCCTCGGGCGCAGTCGCCGTGGCAGGCGGACAGGTCTTCGACCGGCCGCTTCGCCCGCTGACCGCAGCCGAGGTCGAAGCTCTCCCTGTCGCCCGAGCGACGGTGATTCTCGAGCCAGACGGACCCCTTGCCTCCGGTGGTTCCGAGTCAATCAGCGAGGACACCGTCGTGGAGGGCGATGAAGAGCGCACCGTTCCGGCAGAGCCCGCCGGCCCGGGAGGAGCGTCCGCAGACCATCCGGTCACCCCGGGTACCGAGCTGGTCCCCGTTGAGCCTTCCGGCAACCCGATCGACGTCCTCCCTGCTTCGGGATCCTGGTCCGATGTGGCGGTGACCAGTCTCGCCGGTGGTTCGGCTTCGATCGCGGCCGTCGGTGACGGGCTCCAGGTGCTGTGGGCGACGCCTCGACCGGGCTACGCGATGGGTCTGCGTTTCAACGGACCGACGGATCTCATCTTGACGTTCACCAGCTCACGGAGCCGATCGACGATCGCAGCCGCCCTCCACGACGGCGACCTGTTGATCGACACGTCCGAGTCGCGGCGGTGACACGACGCCGGGCGTACCTCACGCCAGGGCGACGAGCTCCAGCATCGAATCGTCGTAGTACGCCTGCTCACCGTCCGGCATCAGGATCACCCGATCCGGGTTGAGCGCCGCCACGAACTCGGTGTCGTGGCTGACGAGGATGAGCGTCCCCTCGTAGTGTTTGAGGGCTTCGAGGAGCGCGTCCTTCGCCTGCGGGTCGAGGTTGTTCGTCGGTTCGTCGAGGAGCAGGACGTTGTGTCCGGCAACGACGAGACGGGCGAGAGCCAGCTTGGTCTTCTCACCGCCCGAGAGCGTTCCGGCGTCCTGATCGACCTTGTCGGCGAGGAGGAAGTGGCCGAGCAGTGTGCGGAGGTCCCGATCGGGGAGGCGGCTGGCGCCTCTCATCAGGTTCAGCACGGTCACACCCGGGGTGATGTCCTCATGCTCCTGTGCGTAGTAGCCCGGTGCGGCCTTGTACCCGACCTCGATCGATCCGAGATCGGCTTCCTCCACCCCCGCCAGGATCTTGAGGAGCGTGGTCTTCCCCGCGCCGTTGAGCCCCATGATGATCAGCCGCTCGCCCCGGTCCACGTCGACGTCCACGTCGACGAACACGACGTTGTGGCCGTACGCCTTGGCCAGGCCGGCCGCCGAGATCGGCGTTCGGCCGGACCTGGCCGGCTGGGGGAATCGCAACGCGACCCGCTTCCGTTCTCTCTCGACCTCGACGAGATCCTTGCTCAGTCGCCGGACTCTCGTCTCCCATGTGTGAGCCCGTCTCGCCATCGTCTCCGTCGAACCTTTGAATCGGCGGATCCCCGCCTCGAGACGTGCGATCTTCGCATCCTGCTGACGGCGCTCGCGGATGCGCTGCTCCCGCCGACGCTGCCGCTCTTGCGTGTAGTAGGTGTAGTTGCCGCGGAACGGCTCGATGCGCCCGCCCTCGACGGCGAGCACCGATGTGATCGACTCGTCCAGCAGCGGAAGATCGTGAGAGACGATCAGGATCCCACCTTCGTAGGCCTCGAGGTAGGCGACGAGCCAGGCCTTCGCGTCGAGATCGAGGTGGTTCGTCGGCTCGTCGAGGAGCAGTGTCGTCGTCTCGGCGAAGAGGATCCTGGCGAGCTCGACCCGTCGTCGTTGCCCCCCGGACATCGTGGCGACCGGTTGCTCGAGATCGTCCGCCCCGATCCCCACGGCCGATGCGAACCGCTTCGCCTCTGCTTTCGCCACGTACCCGCCCATCGCGGTGAACTCGTCGTCGAGCCGCCCGAACGCACGGATCAGACGGTCCCGCTCGGCCCCATCCGAGTTCTCCATCTTCGAACGTGTGATCTCCATGCGCCGCTCGATCGTTCCGATGTCCCGGGCCATCAGGACGCGCTCGAGAGCGCTCACCCCGGGATCGTCGAGATCGTCGAGCGCGGCCTCCTGAGAGAGGTACCCGACCGTTCCGCTCCTCACGATGGACCCTCCCGCCGGCTCGGTCAGACCGGCGAGCGCCCGCAGGAGGGTGGTCTTGCCTGCGCCGTTCGGTCCGACGAACCCGATCTTGTCCCCCGACTGCACGGAGAACGACACGTCCGAGAGGAGGCGCCTGGCTCCGGCGTCGATAGCGACATCGCGTACGAGGATCATGCGGGAAAGGTAGGGACCGGCTGGGGAGTAATCGGATCCGATTACTGAACGCTGAGCACCGAGCCGGAGACGTACTGCGACACGAACGCCGGAATGTCCTCGCCCGGGATGGGACGGGAGATGAGGAACCCCTGGATGCGGGTGCAGCCGAGCGCCTCGAGGAACTCCAACTGCTCTTCCTTGTCGACACCCTCCGCGATCACGTCGAGGCGCAGGTTCTTGGCGAGGCCGATGATCGCCGACGACACGGCGATCCCGTCCCGGTTCTTCAGCCCATCGGTGATGAACGACCGGTCGATCTTCAGCGTGTCGATCGGCAGCTGGGTGAGGTAGCCGAGCGATGAGTACCCGGTGCCGAAGTCGTCGATGCTCACCGTCACGCCGAGCTCGCGAAGACGTTCGAGAGCGCGACGCGTCTCTCCGAGATCGTCGAGCAACGCCCCTTCGGTGAGCTCTACGTCCAGGAAGCGGGGGTTCAACCGTGCCAGGGCGAGAGAGGCGACCACCGTCTCCACGAGGTTCCCGGCGCGGAACTGTCGCGATGAGAGATTCACGGACATCCGCATCGGTGGAAGGCCGTCGTCGAGCCACTCCCGCATCTGAAGGCAAGCTTTGTCGAGAACCCACTGGCCGAGGGTCACGATGAGGTCCGTTTCCTCCGCGAGCCGCACGAACTTCTCCGGCGGCACGTCGCCGAATTCGGGGTGTCGCCATCGGATCAGCGCCTCGACGCCGATCACCATGCGCTGCTTCTGATCCACTTTCGGCTGGTAGTGGAGGCAGAGCCCCTCCTCCGTTTCGAGCGCCTTGCGAAGACTGTTCAGGAGGGTCAATCTCTGCGTCGTGCGATCGCGCAGCTCACTCGTGAAGAACTGGTAGGTGTTGCGACCGGCGTCTTTGGCGCTGTACATCGCGATGTCGGCGCCTTTGAGAAGGTCCTCGCTGGTCTCCCCATCGAGGGGATACGAGGCGATTCCCATCGAGCTCGTGATCACGATCTCCTCGGCACCGACCCGGTAGGGGACGGCGAGCGCCTGCAGGATCTTCGTGGCAACCTGCCCGGCGTCCTCCACCCGGTGCCCGCCCTCGAGGATCACGGTGAACTCGTCGCCTCCGAGCCGGGCAACGGTGTCGGACTCCCGGACGCACGCGACCAGCCGCTCGGCCGCCTGGCGGAGCAGCGCATCGCCGACCGGGTGCCCGAGTCGATCGTTGACCTCTTTGAAGCCGTCGAGATCGAGGAAGAGCAGCGCGACGACGGAGCCGTCTCTGCGGGCCCTCGCCACCGCTCCGTCGAGCCGATCGGTGAACAGGGTCCGGTTGATGAGACCGGTCAGGGAGTCGTAGCGAGCGAGATAGTTGAGGCGCTGCTGATCGATCTCCCGCTCAGACCGGTGAGCTTCGCTGCTCTCGACCCACGACTGACGTAGCTTGCGCACGGCCGGGCGGAACAGGAACAGGCCCTCGAGCACGAGGAGTATGAGCGTCGCGAGCAGCAGGACGTACTCCATCTGCTCGACGGCGGCGACCTGCTCGCCCGACGTTCGAAGGTACGACGTCGCAAGCGTCTGCATGGCGATGCCGTACTCGGCCGCCGATTTCGCCACGACATCGGCGGTGAACGGTGAGACGGCCCGGCCGGCGTCGACGGCCCGCTGGACACGATCGACTTTGACGAGGAACCCGTCGAGCACGTCGCTCGCTTCGTCGAGACTCCCCTGGATCCCGGTTCCCATGAGAGGGGGGATGCCCAGCGCCTCGTCTCCGGTCCCGAACGCCTCATGGACCCTCTTGATCTCATCGGTCGTCGCGGCCAGCTCGGATCGCAGCGGGCCCGACAGACGCGTGGTCGCCTCTTCGGACAGCTCTGCGACGCGAGCGGCCAGGTACCCCTGGCGGAGCCCGTACTCGAGGACGATCCCGTCTTGTTCCTGCGCGCTGAGAGCCCGGTAGGTGACGACCGTCGACAGCACGGCGAGGATCCCGATGAGTACCAGCGCGGTGACGTAGCGGCCGATCGGCCGCTGCGGTAGGCGCGTCGACCCGTCGGTGCTCGATTGTGATTTGCCGCGTCTGCGGGGACGCGATCCAAACCCGCGCATAGTCTCCGATCCGTTGAGCTACCTATCGGCAGAAACCGGGCCGGGTTGAACACAACCGTCTACGATGTCTGCATCCGACAAGGAGCGAATGTGACGTTCTGGCAGGTTTTCATCACGCTGATGATCTTCATCCCGCTCGTGATGCTGTGGGTCTTCACGCTGATCGACCTGTTCCAGCGGGACGATCTGTCGGGGGTGGCGACCGCTCTGTGGGCGATCGCCATCGTGCTCCTCCCCCTCATCGGGATGCTCGTCTACTTCATCCTCCGCGACCCGGCTCCTCCCGCTGCAGCGACCGCCGAGCCGTTGCGAGCGCCGCCGCCGCCGATGGGCGCGGTCGACGTGGCCGACCAGCTCGAACGTCTCGCCGACCTTCGGGACAAGGGCATCCTGAGCGATGAGGAGTTCCAGCGGGAGAAGGACAAGCTGCTCGGACACGAAGCCGGATGAACGACGCGACCGCGATCCTCGCCGGTCTCGTGGTTCTCGTACCACTGGCGATTCTCTGGATCTCGGCGTTGTTCCACATCATCGCCCGGCGGCCGGATCTCTCCCTTCCGTGGAAGGGAGCCTGGTCCGCCACCGTGATCCTGCTCCCGTTCATCGGCGTCATGATCTACGCGGCCGTGCGGCCTCCCCGCCCACCTAAACGCACCGGCACCGACGATCCCTCCGTGGTCGCAGCGGCGATGGAGCAGACGCGGGAACTCGTTGCGGCTCACGATCGCGGAGCGATCGACGACGAGGAGTTCGCTGCAGGAAAGGCGCGGATCTTCGGTCTTACGAGAACGGCCGTGTGATCGGTGCCCGGGGAGGGACTCGAACCCCCACGCCCACGAGGGACAGCGGTGTTTAAGACCGCAGCGTCTACCAGTTTCGCCACCCGGGCCGGAAGGCAGCGTAGCGGCTCACCCCATCCGCCGAGGATGCATGGCACCCGGGTTTGGGTAGCATCTGACCGGCGATCAGCGATATGGAGGCTTGCGCAGTGAAAGTGTTCCCACCGGACAAGATCCGCAACGTTGCCCTCGTTGGACACTCCGGTGCCGGCAAGACGACGCTCGCTGAAGCGTTGTTGTACCGCGCCGGAACCATCCCACGCCTCGGGAAGGTCGAAGACGGGTCGACGATGACCGACTTCGATCCGGAGGAGCACGCTCGGGGGATGTCCCTCTCTCTGGCGCTCGCGCCGTTCGAGTGGAAGGGCTGCAAGATCAATCTGCTCGATACGCCCGGCTACGCCGATTTCGTCGGTGACGTCCACGCCGCGATGCGGGTCGCCGATCTCGCCGTGTTCGTCGTATCGGCGGTGGAGGGCGTCGAGGTCCAGACCGAGTACGCGTGGAGCGTCGCCGAGGACCTCAAGGTCCCGCGGATGATCTTCATCAACAAGCTCGACAAAGAACGGGCATCGTTCGATCGCACGCTGGAGCAGTTGCAGGATCGCTTCGGCGCCGGGATCGCCCCGATCGAGTTGCCCATCGGTGAGCAGGCCGGCTTTCACGGAGTGGCCGATCTGTTCCGCGACAAGGCCTACATCTACGACTCGGGATCGGCCGTCGAGGCCGCCATTCCCGAAGAGATGTCCGAGCGGGAGCACGAGGTCCGTGACGCCCTCATCGAGGGGATCGTCGTCGCCGACGACGAGATGCTCGAACAGTACCTCGAAGGTGACATCCCCTCGGTCGAGCAACTCGAGAGGACGATGGCCCAGGGCATCGCCGAAGCGACCGTGTTCCCCGTCGTCTGCGGTTCCGCCACGGGACCGATCGCCGTCGACCGCCTCGCAGATTTCATCACCGAACTCGGACCGGCGCCGAACAAGCGGCCGCCGATGGTCGTCACCGCAGGCGATCAGACGGTTGAGATCCCCTCGGATGAGACTGCGGATCCTCTCGCGTTCGTCTTCAAGACGATCGCCGACCCGTACGTCGGCCAGATCTCGCTGATGCGGATCCGCTCGGGAACGCTCAAGCCCGAGACCGTTCTGACGAACAGCAGATCCGGCTCCGATGAGAAGCTCGCCAAGATCGCCACGATGATCGGAAAGGAGACCGAGCTCGTCGGCGCCGCGCCGGCCGGCGACATCGTCGCCGTCGCGAAGCTCAACGACACGGCCACAGGCGACACGCTCGCTCCCAAGAACAAGCCGGTCCGGCTCCCCCGCGTGGATCGCCCCGAGCCGGTCCTTGCGACCGCCGTCACCGCTAAGACGCAGGCCGACGAGGACAAGCTGGCGAACGCCATCCGACGCATCCTCGCCGAGGATCCCGCCCTCCGTCTCGAACGCAACAGCGAGACCAAGCAGACCCTCTTGTGGGGAATGGGCGAGACCCACCTGACGATCACGCTCGAGCGCCTCGAGCGGAAGTTCGGCGTCGCCGTCGAGACTTCGACGGTGCGCGTTCCCTATCGCGAGACCATCTCCCGCACAGCCGAGGCCGAGGGGAAGTACAAGAAGCAGACGGGCGGTCACGGCCAGTACGGCGTGTGCTTCCTCCGTGTCTCCCCGCTCCCCCGGGGTGAAGGGTTCAAGTTCGTCGACGAGATCAAGGGCGGCTCGATCCCTCGCCAGTTCATCCCTGCGGTCGAGAAGGGCATCGCGGAGACGATGGCCGAGAGCGGCGTCCGCGGGTTCCCCGTGGTCGACGTGCAGGTCGCCGTCTACGACGGCAAGTACCACTCGGTCGACTCGTCCGAGATGAGCTTCAAGATGGCGGGACGCCTCGGCTTCAAAGCCGCTATGGAGAAGGCGGGTCCCGTTCTGCTCGAGCCCATCTCGCGGGTCGTCGTCACCGTTCCGGCGGAGTATCAGGGCGACGTGATGGGCGATCTGTCGTCCCGTCGCGGCCAGTTGCAGGGCACGGAGGCGGCCCCGGGAGGCAAGCAGCAGATCACGGCGCTCGTTCCGACGTCCGAGATCATGAGCTACGCGATCGACCTGCGTTCCATCACCCAGGGATGGGGTCGTTTCAAGGCCGAACACGACCACTATCAGGAGATGCCGTCGAACATGGCAGATCAGGTCGTGGCGAGTTTGAAGGAAGACGACTGAGCGTCAGGCCCGGACCAGGCCGTCGAGCAGATCGTGTTCGCTCACGGTGATCTCGTCGAGGCCGAGTGACGCGAGGGAGCCTTCCGCGACGAGCGCTCCGGCGAGCAGGACCGGTGCCCGATTCGGATCCAGCGACGGGATGGCCGCCGTCTCCTCGATCGTCATGGGTGTGAGCCGCTCGATCATGCCCCGTATCCGATCGAGTGTCAGGACGGATCCGTCGACCCGATACCGATCGTACGCGGGGAGTTCGAGAGCGATCGCTGCGAGACTCGTGAACGTCCCGGCGACGCCCAGTGCCGGCGGTGTACGGCCGGGGAGCTCGATCCCGGCGAAGGCTTCGGCGACGGCGCGACGGGCGGCCTCGACTTCCTCCGGCGGGGCGGGTCTCGATGGAACGGCCCGCTCGGTGAGGCGGGCGGATCCCATGTCGATGCTGGTGGCGTAGCTCACCCGGCCGTTCTCCCCGTACACGAACTCGGTCGATCCGCCGCCGATGTCGATGACGAGTGCCGGTTCGCTGCGACCGGCCGTGGCCCCGGCGAACGACAGCGCTGCTTCCTCGGGTCCCGTGATGATCCGCGGGCGGACGCCGAGCACCGCAGCGGCACGATCGATGAACTCCGGGCCTTCGGCGGCGTCTCTCGTGGCGGACGTGGCGACCGCTCGTCGCAGATCGACCTCGTATCGATCCATCACAGCGCCGTACCGCTCCAGCACGGCGAGCGTGGAGCGGACCCGCTCCTCGTCGAAGTGTCCGGTGGAATCGACACCGAATCCGAGACCGGTCACCTCGACCTCGCGTGCGATCTCGACTCCGTCGTCTGCGATCAGGAGGCGCATCGAGTTCGTTCCGATGTCGACCGCCCCGACGATCATCGCGGCTCGGACCAGTCCGGATTCCGCACGGTCGAGCCGTCCTCGCCGGCGACGACGCACGGCATCGTGCAGTCCAGCGGCTCGATCTGGCGGGCGACCCATTCGCCGACCGGGTTGTCGTTGCCGGCTGCGGTGTCGGCGTAGTGGGCGTGGAGGCACTTGACTCCCGCACCGGTGCCGCCGACTCCCCCGGTGGGCGTCGGTCCGGCGTGATCAACCGGAAGCATCGCTTCTCTGGTCGACGCATAGCGCCCGGCGGCGGCCTCGTGGCGGGCGGCGAACTCGTCGTCCTCGGCGATGAGTTGCTCGGCCCGGCGTACCCCGCCGGTCGCTTCGATCCGCCCGATACGTTTCGATGCGAGCGGGCAGGTCAACCAGTAGAGCGTCGGGAAGGGTGTCCCGTCGTCGAGGATCGGTGGAACCGTGATCACCGTGGGAAGGCCGAGATGGCAGCGGGCGGTCACGACGATCGGAGACCGGGGTGGCCGCCCGATCTGCGCTTCGACGACGCTCCGCTCACCCATCGGGCTGCACGTCGGTCCCGGCCACGAAGTCCCACATGCGTTTCCACCAGGGGCGCTGATCCGATCGAACGATCAGATCGTCCTGAGGCACGGTCACGACGACGGATTCCTCCGGCGTGACGACGACGTAGGCGATCTCACCCGGACGAACCAGCCCGTACTGTTCGCGTGCGATCCGTTCGATCTCGGAGTCGGTCCCGAGCATCTCGATGTCTTCGGTCAGGGTGGCGTTCTCGTCTTCGAGCGCGGAGAGCTGCTCCTGGGCCCGGTCGATCTGGCGCTGCTGCGACACCATCTCGCGGAACGGCAGAATCCCGGAGACCGTGAGCGCCAAAGCTCCGAGCAGGAGCACGGCGAGCACCCATCCCCACCGCTGTTTGCGGAGCGGTTCGGCTTCCGTCGTCTTCTCGAGCGTATCGGTCATCAACCCACCTTGAACGGCGCCCATCCGGCGTAGCGTGCGGAATCACCGAGATCCTCTTCGATGCGAAGCAGCTCGTTGTACTTCGACGTCCGCTCTGCACGGGCCGGAGCGCCGGTCTTGATCATGCCGGCGTTCGTCGCGACGGCCAGGTGAGCGATGTAGGGATCGGGAGTCTCACCGGACCGGTGGCTGACCATTCGGCCGTAGCTGTTGGCGGCCGCCGTGTTCATCGTGTGGAGCGTCTCGGAGAGCGAGCCGATCTGGTTCAGCTTGATGAGGATGGCGTTCGCCACGTTCAGATCGATCGCTTTGAGGAGGAACGTCTCGTTGGTGACGAGGAGATCGTCGCCGACGAGCTGGATGCGATCCCCGAGGCGGCGTGTCAGCACGCCCCAGCCTTCCCAGTCGCCTTCGTCGAGACCGTCTTCGATCAGGACGATCGGGTAGTCGTCGACGAGTCCGGCGAGATGCTCGACCATCTCCTCGGAAGTCAGATGCGCTCCCGAGAGCCGGTAGCGGCCGTCTTCGTAGAGCTCGGACGCGGCGACGTCGAGAGCGATCGAGATCTCCTCCCCCGGCTTGTAACCGGCGGCTTCGATCGCTTCGACGATGATGTCGAGCACCGCGCGATCGTCCGGGAGATCGGGGGCGAATCCCCCTTCGTCGCCGACGTTCGTCGGCAGGCCCCGCCCGGTGAGAACCTTCTTGAGGGCGTGGTACGTCTCGACCCCGGCTCGCAGCGCCTCGTGGTAGGACGGCAGTCCGCCGGGCACGAGCATGAACTCCTGGACGTCGACCGAGTTCGCAGCATGGGCGCCGCCGTTGAGGACGTTGAAGCACGGTGTAGGGAGGACCCGTCCGGCCGTTCCCCCGAGGTAGCGGTAGAGGGGCAGGCCGACCGCGTTGGCGGCGGCGCGGGAGACGGCGAGGGAGACGGCGAGGATGGCGTTCGCACCGAGGTTCGCCTTGTTCGGGGTGCCGTCGAGGTCGATCATGATCTGATCGATGTGCTCCTGTCGGGTGGCGTCGATGCCGAAGAGCGCGGGAGCGATGCGGTCGTTCACGTTCGCGACGGCCTGCAGAACGCCTTTGCCGTCGAAGCGCTCGCCGCCGTCCCGAAGCTCGACGGCTTCCGATACGCCGGTCGAAGCTCCGGACGGCACGATGGCCCACCCCGTCGCTCCGCCGGAGAGCGTCACCTCGGCTTCGACGGTCGGGTTCCCTCGCGAGTCGAGAACCTCGCGGGCGTTGATCATTTCGATGAGCGTCATGGTTCGTTCCTTTCGGGTTCGAGGGTAAACGACGATCGGCCCTCGATTGCGGATACTTCGATCTTCGCTGCGTCCCACAGTTCCTCGAGCGATCGATCGTCGAGGTCTCTGAGCCGGGATCCCGATCGACGGGCGGCGCCTTCCATCGCCCGGAAACGGGCCTCGAATGCGTCGTTGGCACGGGAGAGGGCGATCTCGGGATCGATGTCGAGATGGCGGGCAAGGTTCACGACGGTGAACAGCAGGTCCCCGAGCTCGCCGGTGGCTCGTTCACGATCGCTGCGCACGGCGCGCAGCTCGTCCAGCTCTTCGAGCACTTTCGCGAAGACGGGCTCGTCGTCGGGCCAGTCGAATCCGACGGTCGCGACGCGCCGCTGGATCTTCTCGGCCCTGGCCATGCCCGGGAGAGCGGCCGGGACGTCGTCCATCAGGGACTCCCGGCCCTTCTCGACGTTCTTCAACTCCTCCCAGTTGGCGAGCACCTCGTCGACTTCTTCCGCGACGACGTCGCCGAAGACGTGCGGATGACGGTGCACGATCTTGCGCCGGATCCCTTCTGCGACTTCATCGACGTCGAACGCTCCCGCCTCGGCGGCGAGGTTGGCGTGGAACACGACCTGGAGCAGGAGATCCCCGAGCTCTTCTTCGAGCGCCGCGTACGCTCCGAGGTCCGGTTCCCCTCCCGGAGCTTCGACCGAGAGAGCCCCGATGGCATCGACCGTCTCGTAGGTCTCTTCGATGAGGTGGCTCACGAGCGTGTGGTGCGTCTGCTCGGCATCCCACGGGCATTCGGTTCTGAGGATGCGGTTCGTCGCGACCAGTCCGAGCCAGCCGACGTCGGCGGGCGGAACGTAGAGCGTCGACCGGGGGCCCGTCGCCGCCCGGGGAAGGTCGGCGAGCGGCATAGTGATGCTCGTCGCGTCGTCGTCACCGACACGGTCGAGCATCGTGACCTCGAACGAGTCGGGCAGCACCCTCCCGAGCGTCAGAGCGACGTCCCCGGCGACCAGCGGGGTGTCGATCTGCGTGATGAACGACGGCAGGTGCAGCGGGAGCGGATCCGGGAGCCCGCGGGCGTCGAGGATCTGGAGACCGTCGGCGATCGGATCGACGCCGACGACGGCGCAGGCCGCATCGATGAACGACTCCCCGGGGATCACCGTGCAGGGTATGCCGGCGGCTCCGGCGCGCTCGACGAGGAGCGGGACCGTTCGCTCTCCGACGACCGCGCTGCCGGGTACCGCGTAGACGGTGTCGCCCGACCGGGCGGCGTCCACGACCCGCTCGACGATGGCTTCGTAGACCTGGTCGAAGTCGTCCCCCGTCTCGTAGAGATCGTCGCACGGCACGACCGAGCGCAGCGCGGCCAATTCGGCAGCGGCGGGATGCTCCAGCGTGCGGAGCAGGACCGTCGCCGCGGGATCGACGAGACGGTCGAGATCACCTGCGCGGAGCCGCTCGAGCCCGGCCGGACCGAGCCCGAGAACCGTGATGGAGCCGGTCATCCCGCCGGGGGCGGCACGATGCCGTGCGAGTCGTAGGACCAGGTCCCGATCTGGGATGCGACGTCGATGTCTGCGTTGCTGACGGCGTCGTCGATCCACACGACCCACAGGTCGCTGACGAGGCTCGGATGCAGATACTTGATCGGTTCGGCGATCAACTCGTCGAGGCTCTCGGGTCCCGTTCGTTCGTCGACGACGATGATGTGCCATCCGAAGTCCGACCGCACCGGATCGGTCAGTTCGCCGATCGGCGCCGTTGCGACGGCCGTGGAGAAGTCGGGAACGAAATCGCCCGCCGCGCTGGGGCACGCAAGCTGCCCGCCGGGGCTGAACGTGTCGAGCGAGAGTTCGTCGGCGATCGCGGCGAAGTCCTCGCCTGCTTCGAGGCGGGCCTTCACGTCCTGTGCTTCTTCGACCGTCTCGACGAGGATGTGCCGGGCGCACACGTTCGTGGCCATCTCGATGCGGTTCTCGTAGATGTCCTTGAGATACTCGACGTCGTCGACGAGTTCGGCCTGGACGGCGTCGCGGATGATGAGCTGTTCGGCCACAGCGTCCGCGGTCGCTTCGGTCCGGTCGGGAGCCGAGGCTACGGCGGCGAAGATCTGCGCTTCCTCGGTGGTCGGGTTGGCGATCTTCTCGGCGATGGCGTCCTGGTCGTCAAGCCCGGTGAGACCGAAGTCCTCTTCCGCAGCGCTCTTCTGCGCTTCGAGGTAGATCAGGTTCGTGAGATCTCCCCGGAACGCCTCGCCGTCGTAGTCGGAGCCTTCCATGAAGCTCGTCCGCAGCTTCACGACGGATGCGTTGTCGATCGTGGTGCCGTCGACGGTTGCAACGACGGAAGCGCTGGAGCACGCTGCGGCAACGAGTGCCACGGCGGCGGCGAGGAGCAAGGTTCTCGTACTGAATCGCATCTCTCTGTCCGGGTCGGGGAACCTCAGTCTACGGGTGCGATCGGCTCATCGGCGCAACCCGGCAACGGCCCGTTCGGCGAGTACGAAACCACCCGCGATCCCGGACCGTGTCCCGAGCGCGGGGGCAACGAGGAACGTCTCCGCACCGCCGTCGAGGGCCGGCGCGTCGACGTAGCCGCCGAGCGCTTCGAGCATACGCAGCCGGGTCTCCGTCAGAAGGCCGGGAAGGTTCATCACCCCTCCCCCGATGATGATCCGCTCCGGTGAAAGGGCCAGAACCAGATTCGCCATCGCATATCCGAGGCTGAACGCCTCGAATTCGACGGCCCGTTCGGTGTTCGAGCCGAGTTCCTCGGCTCTCACGCCCCACCGTTCCTCGATCGCCGGTCCCGATGCGACCCCTTCGAGGCAGTCGCCGTGGAACGGGCATCGCCCCGCGAACGGATCGCCCGGGTGGCGGGGAAGCCGGAGATGCCCCATCTCGGGGTGGATGAGCCCGTGCATGGGTTCACCGTCGACGAGGCCTCCTCCTCCGATCCCGGTCCCCACGGTGATGTAGATGAACGTTCCGAGGCCCCTGCCGGCACCCCATCGGCCCTCGCCGAGAGCGGCGCCGTTGACGTCCGTGTCGAAACCGATCGGCACGTCGAACGCCGCGGAGAACGCACCGACGACGTCGGCGCCGGACCATCCGGGTTTCGGCGTCCGACGGACGCGCCCGTACTCCGCCGATGCCGGATCGAGGTCGAGCGGCCCGAACGTGGCGATCCCGATCGCGTCGAGGGGGCCGTGCTCGTCGAAGAACGCGACGGCGCGCCCGAGCGTCTCGTCCGGGCTGCTCGTCGGATAGGTGATCGTCGCCGCGAGGTCGTCGGGTCCGGTCCCGACGGCGCACACGAACTTCGTGCCGCCGCCTTCGATGCTGCCGTATCGCGCCATGCGCGCAGGGTACTCCGGGTCGGTCGCCGAATCCGGCGCCTACGTTCTCCGCGGCGGGTCGGGCCCGGCCGGCACACGGGTGAGGCGTCGCCGCGACGGCGGAGAGTCGGGATCGATGCGGAATCCGTGCCGGTGGATCGCGACGTGATGGTGGAACCAGCACAGCGTGGTGAGGTTCTCCGGTTCGTGTGTTCCGCCCTGCGATCTCGGAACGATGTGGTGCGGTTCGAGCCGGTACCGGGAGGTGCACCCGCCGATAGTGCAGCCCCCGTCGCGGTGGGCGACGAAACGCCGCACGGCGGGCGGAATGACACCGATCGACCCGGATGTGACGATGGGCTTTCCCTCCGACAGGCCGATGACCTGAACGGACCCGGTGCACAGCAACTCCTCGAGCGTGTCGGGTCCCACCCTGGGCCCGTACTGGATCGCACAGCCGGACTCGCCGCCCGTCCCGTTCGCCTGGTCGAGATCGACGAACACGCTGACCTGCGAGCCCGGCGAGGGACCATCGCCGTTCCGATCCCGGTCGTGGGAATCCATCGCCATCGCAACGAGCGCATCGGCCTGACGCTGGCCTCTGGTCGTGATGTCCCCTCCGGGAAGGCGACGCATCTCGTCGGCCCGTTCGTACAGGGCTCGCTCGAAGAGACGGCCGTCGGTGCCGGGGAGCAGACCCGAGATCCGGTACGCGGACTCGTCCAGTGTCGGCTGCACCGACACGAATCGGTCGGCGGCCACCGCCCGTTCGTCCCCGCGCCCGACCCTGCGTTGCCGGGCCGTGAGACGCCGGACGCCTGCGAGGTCCAGCGACTCGGAGTGCCGAACGGTCGCCGGATCGGCGCCGGCCTCGGCGAGCCGCATGGTCGCGAGGGCACGGTCGAAGGTGATCTGTCCCTCGGCGAGACGGAAGTTGATCGGACGGTACTTCCCGATCAGACGGGCTGCGGACACGAGCTCCGACGCTCCCGCATGGTCGACGTCCAGCCACGACGACACCCAGTCCGGCATCGACCGGTGGCCGTCGGCGCCCGCCGTGTTGATCTTGTCCAACTCGTTGACGATCACGGCCTGCCGGAGCCGCAGCTCCGAGATCTGGGTCTCGAGATCCCGCAGCTCTTCTTTCATCGAAGCCGGGTGGCAGGTCATCAGCAGCATGTGGACAACGTACCGACGGGGTGTGACAGAAACGCCCGGAATCCGGCCCTGTCCGGAAGATTTCTCAGAAATTCCTCGGAG
>JAOZRW010000139.1 GCA_029939995.1 Acidimicrobiia bacterium
AGACGCTTGATGCCCGAGCGTTCCATGCCCTGACGTAATTCTCGCTCCAGCAGCGACTGAACCAAGAGCACCAGGAAGTAGATGCACAGCAGCGACTGGATGCGGCTGACTTCCTTCAGATAGACCGGGGCCACCTCGAAGTCGGTTTTCAGTTGCGAGAACCGCTTCTCGATCACCGGCTGACGCTTGTACGCTCGCAACACGGCCTCGACGTCCATGTCGCGGACGTTGGTGATCAGCGGAAACAGGCCATCGGTCGCCGACTCGTCGATCAACTGCGTTGCGTCGACCTGCCAGGCGAGCCGATACCGGATCTTGACCTTTTTGACGTACTTCGTGTCCTTGCCCGGCCTGCCGGGACCCGCTTGACGCAAGGTGACTTCCTCGCCCTCATGGATCGTGACGGAGACCCAACGCTCGACGTCGAGCCGCTCGAGAATCTCCCGGACGGCCTTTTCTACTTTGGCCCGGTCGCGAAAACGCGTTCGTTTGCCGGCCAGCCGGTCTGCGAGCAGGGCAAGCTTGGCCAAAGCCCGCTGGGTGCGTCGCGATCGGGCGGCCACGTCGAGTTCCGCCTTGCGCGTGCTGTGAAACCAGAGCAGGCGATAGCCTTCGGCGCTGGTGTGTGTTTCCTGGGTGCTCGATATCCGGTCGACGACCTCGCCCCGTTCGTCGGTGACGGTGTAGAGCGGCTGCCATGTGATAGGCTGGGACGTGTCCCTTACTCGGCGACGAAAGTCGGTGTCCTCGCGTCGCGTCCGGGGTAGCACGGTAACGAACCGCCCGCCGCGCCGCGCGATGTGATCCATGTTATCGGTCGTGGCCAGTTTGCAGTCGGCGACGTAGAGGAAATCGGTGCTGCCGACCAGTTCGCAGAGCAGTTGCCAGGTGTCGCGGTGCGTCGTGTCGTCGGTCACGTTGCCGCTGGCCGAGGTGAAGTAGACCGGCACGCCGCCATCGTCACTGATCGTGAGGATATAGAGTACTTGCTTCAGGTCGGGCCGATGGTCCTTGCTGTGGCCGAACGTGACGGCGTGTGTCTTGCGTCCTCGGCATGTCTTTTCCTCGGACGCCTCGCGATAGGCCCCGTGCAGCGCGAGGCTCGTCGAGTCGTTGTGCAACTCGTCCAGCCGCACGTCGAACTCCTCGATCACGTGCCGCACCACGGCCAAGAGGAGCTTCGGCCTCATCGTGTCGAACAGCCGGTCGAGACAGCGGCCCAAGCGGTCGTCGTTGAGATACCCCAGCTCCTTCTCCGTAAAGCCCAAGAGCTCCGGTGCACGACGCGATGCCCACTCGCCAACCCCATAGATCGGCTCGCGCGACACGAGCATATTGCGTACCAGCACCAACAACGCGGAAGCCGTGGAGACCCCAACCCGCGGGTCGTCGGGGCCGAGATGCTCTCGGAGAATCGCCTCCAGATTCATGCGCTGGAGGATGTGATTGATAATCGGCAGTCCGCCGAGGGTGTAACTGCGAAGTCGGATGCGTTCACCCGTCGCTATCTGTCCAGCCTGACTCTTCCGTCTTCGCGGAGCCGTTTTGCGGCTCTTCTTCACCTTCGCCATGAGCGTCATCCTCCGTGCGTGGACCCGTAGAAGTCGGTCGTTTCGACACGGATAGATACGCCGCCGAAAGTGTCCAGACAAGCTCTGGCTAGGGGCGTTTGCGGACTTACGTCACGGCCCATGAACGTAAGTCGTGTGGCACTCGACTTACGCTAAATGGAATCGCCGTAAGTATTTCTACTTACATAGCCGCCCCAGTAGACACCTTGCCTTCTCGTGCGACGCCGCAAGAATCACCACGACGTTCCGACCACCCCACACCGGACCCGCCATCCAACCACAGACATCCCGCTGGACCGGAAACTCGAGAGATATTCAAACCGAGATGTGCGGAAAGTAGG
>JAOZRW010000140.1 GCA_029939995.1 Acidimicrobiia bacterium
GGAGGCTCCAGATACCACACCGGCAGGGTGCGCTCCGCAGGCGACGGAGTGGGTGCCGCGCTTTTTGAGGCGCATCCCGTCAGCCAGAGCAGCGCGGGTAGGAGAAGGAGAAAGAGGCGTCTCATCGCGCCATCTGCCTCTTCGCCGCCTCCCGAGCCTCGATGGCGCGCTCGATGCGGACGATGGCGGCGTCGACCAGTTCGTTGGGCTCGCCGAAACAGCGCTCCGCCAGCAGGTAGAGGGACCGTGCCTCTTTGAGATCTCCCCGGATCTCTTTCACCACCCCCAGGTCGTAGGCGGCGGTTCCGCTCTTTTCACCGGTGGATGAGAGCAGCATGCCAAGAAGCCGTTCCGCCCGGTCGTAGCGCCTGTGTTCGATATACTCCAGGGCGTTTTCGAGCAGCTGTTTCTGGTCGCGGGTGTAGTCGATGTCGGGGTCCTCCATCAGTTCGACACTGTGGTAGACGTAGTGGGGCGTGAGTTTGGAGACGAAGGCATCGGCGACCCTGTCGGCCAGCGTATCGAGTATCTCCTGCCTGGCCGGCAGCGCCGTCCCGCCGTCGGAGCAGTGACGCCAGGTGGCCGTCTTGCGTATCGTTTCGGCGTGGATGATGTCTCCGCGGCTGATGTCCACCAGCTTCACCTGGGCCGCGACGACGCCCCGCCGTTTTCTGCAGGAGACTTTGTATTCGCGGGTCTGCTTGCATTTTTTGTCGACACATTCGGTGCGGGTTTCGTAGTAGTAGGTGTCGTCCACGTCGGCGGCGGTGACGGCCCCGTCGATCAGGGCCGATGCCCCCAGCAGACTGCCCGCTTCCGCCGCCTTTTTCTCCTCGGTCAGGCCCGACTCCTGCAGGCGGATCTCATCGAGGATCTTTTCGAGCTCCTGGCGCGTCACCACGGTGAACCACGGCTCGCCGTCCACCCGCACCGCCGCCGCTTTCGACTCGATCTTTTCGCTCAGGCCGATGCGATCGTTCCTGAAAGGGTAGACGGCCACCCGCTTCGCCTCCGCGGCCCGGTCGATCTCGGCCGGCTGCAGCGACGCCACCTGCACCGTTTTGGAGCAGCCGGCGAAAAAGAGCGCCGTCAGGCCGACAAGAAGGGTTTTCGCAGAAGGTCTCATCGCTTACCGGGGAACTCTTCGTCGAGCGCTTTGAGGGCCTGCTTCGCCTGGAACTGCTGCCAGAGGGCGTCGTCGTTTCTGTAGCTGCTGACGATGGCCTGTTTCGCCGTTTCGTCCACTTTGTCCCTGTCCACCTTGACCAGCAGGTAGATGGAGCCGTCGGCCGGGTTTTCCCAGTAGGCTTCCTGCTGCGAGTCGTGCAGCGTCACCCGCGCCACCTGTTTGGAGACGTTTTCCACCACGCGCTCCACCGTCTCGTCGTCACCCACGCCCGTCGAGCGGGCGAACTGCGTCGTGCGGGCTTTCACGTCCAGCGCCACCTGCTGCGCCAGGTTGGCCCGGGCGTCGGCCAGCGCCTCTTTGCGGGCGAAGCCGAACCCCAGCTTGCCCATCTTCGCCGTACCCACCGCCGCGTAGTACCTGTCGTCGTGGTGCAGGCCGCACACCCACCGCGGCGCCTCCTGCCCCCCGATGGTACACTCGCTTTTCAGCTGGTCCGGATCGGGATTTTTCGAACTACACCCCGTAAAGAGCAGCACTCCCGCCGCCAAAATCGTCAAACCGTGTCTGTAGATCATTTTTCGCTCCTTTCGCTACCGCTGTTTTGAAAAATCTCTGTCCAGCGACTCCACCGCCTCTTTGGCCTGCTTCTGCTGGTACTGCGCGTCTTTGTTCTTGTAGGCCGGCGTCGGCTCTTTCGACCCGCAGCCCGCCAGCACGACAAGCGCCAGAAATGCCGCTGTCCAGATTCCCGCTCTCATCGTCGTCCTTTCCTCTCATCC
>JAOZRW010000033.1 GCA_029939995.1 Acidimicrobiia bacterium
GCGCGGAGGCCGCATGAACGGTGACCAGTCAGGCTGATCGGTCTGATCGCTGCAGCGATCCTCGGCCCGCTCTACGTCTGGCGAAGGAGCGAGAAGCCGTCGATCCGCCGATACGGCATCGCTTCGGCAGCGGCTGTCATCGGCGCTTCTATCACTCCCCTCGCGATGGGCCAGTGCGCCTTCGCCCCGGGAACCACCGGGGTCGACCATCTGCTCGCCTGGTCCCTGATGATCGGCAGCGCCTGGCTGGTGCTCATCGCCCTCGGCTCGTTCTTCGATCGGGCCGACGGCAAGAAGAGCGAAGGCACCATGACCGGCGAGATCCGCACCGGCGGGTTCCGCATGGGATGGTGGGTCCCCTGGCTGCTGCTCTCCCCGACGCTCATCGTCCTGATCGTCTTCCTCTACCTCCCGGCGTATCAGACGTTCACCCTCTCGACGAAGCTCGCCCGCCTCGGTGCGCCGAAGATGGTGGACAAATGCCTCCTCAACTTCACCGAACTCTTCATCACCGACCCGTGGAGACTCGTTGCGTACCCGCTGGTCGCCATCGCCATCATCTACGGCGCACGCTTCTGGCTGAAGCACTCCGAACCGGGAACCTGGAGCCGCAAGGGCGCGGACGTCGCCACCGTGGTCGGCATGGTCTCCGTCTTCGTGGCGCTCTACCTCATGTTCTCTCCCGGCGGTGGCCAGCAAGTCGCCTACCGCCCGGTCTACATGACGACGGTGATCATCTCGGTCGGCATCGTCGCCTTCGGCATGATCGGGGGGCTCGCCGTCGCCTACCTGGCGTTCCGCAAGATCCGCGGCGGCACCCTCTACCGAACGTTCCTCATCTGGCCGTACGCGATCTCCCCGGCCGTCGCCGGCGTTCTGTTCTTCATGATCTTCGACCCGACGGCCGGCATCTTCACCCACACGATGAGCACCCTGTTCGGGATCGACGTTCCCAACTACCGGCACAACGCCTTCATGGCTCAGTCGGCGATCATCCTCGCGAGCGGATGGAAGATCCTCGGCTACAACATCCTCTTCTACCTCGCCGGTCTCCAGACCGTCTCGCACGATCAGATCGAGGCGGCGCTCATCGACGGCGCCTCCACCTGGCAGCGGTTCGTCAAGATCGTCCTGCCCGCCCTGTCGCCGATCACGTTCTTCCTGCTCGTCACCAACCTCACCTACGCCTTCTTCGAGGTGTACGCCACGATCGACTTCATGACGAAGGGCGCTCCGGCGGGCAAGACATCGGTGGCGATCTACGAGATCATCAGAGTCGGTGTCAACAACGGCGACCTCGGTCGTGGTGCCGCCCAGTCGGTGCTGCTGTTCGCCGCGGTGATCGCGGTCACCTTGTGGCAGTTCCGCACCAGCGGTAGTCGCGTCAGCTACGGAGGTTCGTGATGGCCGGTGCAGGACTCTCGCCGGGCGTTCAGAAGAAGACGTTCTTCCGCGGGCGCCAGTGGCCCTATCACCTCAGCCTGACGTTGACCGCCGTCGTCATCGCTTTCCCGCTGCTGTATGCGGCGCTGATCGCGACGCAGAACAACACGGAGATCTTCAACTTCCAGATGACGCCGGGGAGCGCGCTCAAGTCCAACTTCGAGTCCGTCTGGGTCAACCGGGACTTCGCCGGAGCGATGTGGAACTCGACGGTCCAGACCTTCATCGTGACGGTCGGGAAGACCGTCCTTTCGCTCCTGGCCGGTCTCGCCTTCGTCTACTTCAAGTTCCGCGGCAAGTGGATCGTCTTCTTCTTCGTGCTCGTCACCCTCATGATGCCGACCGAGGTCATGATCCTCGCCATGTTCCGGTTGGTCTCGGGCTTCGGGTGGCAGGACAGCATGCTCGCCATCACCGTCCCCTTCCTGGCGTCGGCAACGGGCGCGTTCCTCTTCCGGCAGCACTTCGCGAACCTGCCGTCGGAACTGCTCGAGGCGTCGCAGATCGACGGGGCGTCCCCGATCCAGTTCCTGACCAGGGTGATCATCCCGATCTCGTGGAACGTCATCGCCGCCCTGTTCGTCATTCAGTTCGTCTACACGTGGAACATGTTCCTCTGGCCGAGCTTGATCATCCGGGACGAGAACAAGCAAGTCGTCCAGGTCGCCCTCCAGACGCTCACGAACATCGACGGGGCGCTGACGTACGGGCCGCTGATGCTGGCCGCGATCATCGCGTCGATCCCGCCGGCGATCGTCTTCCTGCTCATGCAGAAGCCGTTCATGAGCGGATTCGCGATCGGCCAGAACAAGTAGAGGACCTTCTCCTCCGGTCCGGGTTCGCTTTCACAGATAGGATCGATCCATGGCTCTTCGCAACACCGAACTGGCGAGACTCAAAGGTGGGTCGTTCGACGTCCTCATCATCGGCGGTGGCATCAACGGCGCCGTATCGGCCGCGGTCCTCGCCGGCCGCGGGGCGAAGGTGGCGCTCGTCGAGCGGGGCGACTTCGGGAGCTTCACCAGCCAGGAATCGTCGAATCTCGTATGGGGCGGCTTCAAGTACCTCGAGGGGTACGAGATCCCGCTCGTCCGCAAGCTCTGCGTGTCACGGAATCGGCTGATCAAGGCGTATCCCGACAACATCAAGCCGATCCCGTTCCTCGCGACCCTCGACGAGACATCACCGCATCCCGTCTGGCTCGGCATGCTCGGGGCGACCGCCTACTGGGGCATCGGCAGCTTCCGCACCCACGCACCCCGCTATCTCCGACCGCAGAAGATCAAGGAGATCGAACCGGTCGTGAACACGGACGGTGCCATCGGGGGCATCGAGTACTACGACGCCTACCTCCCGGACAACGACTCCCGGTTCGTCTTCGGCTTCGTCCGTTCGGCGCTCGACGTCGGAGCTGCAGCCGTGAACTACGTCGAGTTCGTCGGCGCCGAACGGCAGGGCGATCGGTGGCACGTCACGATGCGAGACGTGGACGAAGGCGGGGAGCCCTTCACCGCCACGGCGAAGATCGTCATCAACGCCGCCGGCCCGTTCATCGACGGGTTGAACAAGGATCTCGACGTCCGCACCGAGCACCGGATCGTCTACTCGAAGGGGATCCACCTCGTCGTTCCCCAGATCACCCCGCATCACCGTGTGCTGGCCTTCTACGACGACACGGGCCGGCTCTTCTACGTCATTCCCATGGGGCGACGTTCGGTCATCGGAACCACCGACACCAGGGTCGACACTCCGTTCACCGAGGTCGACGACGAGGATCGGAACTTCCTCCTCGACCAGATCAACCACCGGCTCGATCTGCCGGAGCCGCTGACGTTGGACGACGTGATCGCCGAACGGTGCGGCGTCCGGCCGCTCGTCGTCAAGACCGGCGGTGGGGAGCAGCGGGACGTCGACTGGACGAAGCTCTCCCGCAAGCACGAGATCGAGACCGATGAGGCCGACCACGTGATCTCCATCTTCGGCGGCAAGCTCACGGACTGCCTCAACGTGGGGGAGGAGATCGCCGACTCGGTCGAACGGCTCGGCGTGCCGCTCGAGAAGGACACCCACAACTGGTACGGGGAACCGGCGAAGGCGACCCGGGAAGAGTTCTACCGGCAGGCGCGGTTGATGCGACTCGACGAGCTCCGGCACAAGCCGAACGTGGAGCCGCTGTCGGATCGTCTCTGGCGCCGCTACGGTCGCCGGGCGTTCGAGATGCTCGACGAGATCCGTCAGGACCCGTCGATGGGCGAGGACATCATCGAAAGCGCCGACTACCTGCGGGTCGAGTTGCACCTCGCTGCAGGGACCGAGATGGTGACGAAACTCGAGGACTTCCTCCGTCGCCGATCGAAGATCACGCAGGTGATCCCCGAGAGCGAAGTGCGCGGATCCCCCGGCCTCCACGAAGCCGCGAAGATCCTGTTCGGCGACGACGCCGAGATGCGTCTCGCCGAGTACTGGGGAGACCCCTCACCGGCCTGACATCCAGACTCGATCCTCTTTCCTCGGGAGAGTCGTGGATGCCCCCCTGCGTCGTCGCTGCCGCTCCTCCGCGTCCCCCCGCCGTCCCGTCGGGGGGACGGGTCGGGGTGGGTCTCTTTCATGTCCTCCCACGCAGTGGGGGGACGCGGATTCGCTGTGCGAATCCGCAGGGGGGCGTCTTGGTCGGTCGCCTCTCGACCCTCTTGCTTCGCGATCGTCGTTGCGGTATTCGTGATGAATGGCTCGCGGTGACCCCCGCCTGGTTCGTTTCGCTCGGCAGATGCGTCGATACCCGACCAACGGCGAAGCGATACTCTGGATCCGTCTAAGGAAGCGGCAACTTGGTGTGCGCTTTCGACGACAGGAACCGATCGGTCCATACATCGCGGACTTCGCGAGTCGAAGTCGCCCCACAATTGTCGAGGTCGACGGTGACACGCACATCGATATGGCTCGCGACGATGCCCGTGACCGCTGGTTCGTCGAACCGGTTGGATGGTGCTGAGGTTCTGGGATGACGACGTGATCGAAGCCACGGACCTTGTCGTCGAGATCATTCGACGTGCGATCGACGATCCCTCGTCGTTCCCGAATCCGTTTCGCTGGAATCCCTGACGGCGGGGTCGTCGAGCGACAGAAGCCCCGCTGCGTCGTCGCTTCGCTCCTCCGCGTCCCCCCCGACCTGCCGTCGGGGGGAGGCGGAGACGGGTTGTGTCAGGTGATGGCTTCGAGGGCTTGGTCTAGGTCGGCTATCAGGTCGGCTATGTCCTCTACTCCCGCCGAGTAGCGGACGAGGCTCTCGGGGATTCCCATCGCGGCTCGCTCGTCTGCGCTCATCTCGACGTGGCTCGTCGTGGCGGGTGGGCCGACGACGGTCTCGACGGCGCCGAGGTTCGCGGCGAGATGCGCCAGTTCCAGACGGGGAAGGACCGTGCGGACCGCTTCGAATCCGCCGCGGATCGAGAAGGACAGCACGCCACCGAAGCCGCGCATCTGCCGGACGGCAACGGCGTGACCCGGATCCGATTCGAGGCCCGGGTAGTGCACGGCGTCGATCGCCGGGTGCTGTTCGAGGTGATGCGCCACGGCGAGCGCGTTGGCGTTCTGCCGCTCGACGCGGAGGTGAAGGGTCTTCGCGGATCGCAGCAGCAGGTACGCGGCGAACGGATCCAGCGTGGCTCCGTTGATCTCGCGATAGTGGTAGATCCGTTCGATCAGGTCGGACCGTCCACAGACGATCCCTCCGAGCGCGTCGGCATGGCCACCGAGGAACTTCGTCGCCGAGTGGACGACCAGATCGGCGCCGAGATCCAGGGGACGTTGGTTGATCGGCGTCGCGAACGTGTTGTCGACGACCACGACGGCGCCGGCGGCGTGCCCGGCCGTCGTGAGGCGTTCGAGATCGAGGACCTTCAGCGTCGGATTGGTCGGCGATTCGAGATAGAGAACGTCGCACCCGTCGGTGATGGAGGCTTCGATCGCATCCGGATCGTCGGTGTCGATCAGATCGACCTCGACGCCGATAGCGGGGAGGAACTCGAGGAACAGTTTCGTCGTCCCGCCGTAGGTGTCCTTGACGGAGACGACGCGGCTCCCCGGCCCAAGCAGCGTGTGGAGCGTGCCGGAGATCGCCGCCATCCCGGTGGCGAACGCCGTGGCCGCTTCGGCGTGCTCGAGGGCGGCGATCCGCTCTTCGAAGACGGCGACCGTCGGATTCGTGTTCCTGCTGTAGATGTGACCGGGAGCCTCTCCGAGGGCTACCGACATCCATTCGTCGACGTCCCGATAGCCGAAACTCACCGATTGGACGATCGGGACCTGCGTCGATCGCTCCCACATCGGCCTCTGCTCGCCCGCCCACACGGACAGCGTTCCGTCTCCATATTTCATCGTCGGTACCTTCCGTTCGATACGGGCACGCTACCAAGCGGTACGCTCTGCGTCTCGAAGGAGGGTGAGCGTGGACGAACAACGCGTCGCCGAGCGGGCACTCGAGCTCGTCCGGGTTCCGTCGCCGACCGGCTCCGAGCAAGCGGCGATCGACCTCGTGGGGTCATGGCTCGAGCCGATCGCAGACGAGACCGACGAATGGTCCGTGTCGATGAGCGGACTCGAGGCGGATCCCGCATACCCGGGCCGGGAAGTCGACCGTGACACCGTCCCGGTGGTCGCCGCGCGAATCACCGGCAACCGCCCGGGCCCCACGATCGTGCTCACCGGTCACGTCGACACGGTCCCCGTCGGCGACGTCACGCGATGGACCCGGGATCCGGGTGGTGAGGTCGACGGAGATACCTTGTTCGGCCGCGGTGCCGCCGACATGAAGGCCGGTCTTGTGGCCGCCGTCGAAGCCTTCACGGTGCTGGCCGACCGGGGGAGGGACTTCGCCGGCGAGCTCCGCCTCGTCGCCGTACCGGGTGAAGAGGACGGCGGTACGGGAACGCTGGCGGCGATCCGGCGCGGCTGGACCGGAGATCTCGTCATCGTCACCGAACCGACGGCGGGCCCCGACGGGCTGGAGATCGTGATCGCCCACGGCGGGGCGCTCACGTACACCATCGGGATCGAGGGGAGGTCGGCGCACGCGGCGAAGCGACTCGAAGGCGTGTCCGCACTCGATCAGTTCTGGACCGTGCATCGCGCACTCAGGCGGTTGGAAGCAGAGTTGAACGAGCGGGAGCAGAACCCCGTCATGACCGCCCTCGGTCTTCCGTACCCGACGACGATCGGGGTGGTCCACGGCGGCGTGTGGGCATCCAACGTGATGGAGCGGTTGACGGCGGAGATCAGAGTCGGCATAGCGATCGACGAGTCGATCGAAGAGGCCGAGGAGCGCTTCGAGCGAACCCTCCGCGAGGCGCTCGCCGGCGATCCATGGCTCGACTCCCATCCTCCGACGATCGAGCGCACGGGGGCGGCGTTCGGCTCCTCGTCGATCGAGCCGACCCATCCGCTGGTGACCACGGTCCGGGGAGCAGCCGTCGAGGTCACCGGGAGAACGCCTTCGCTGGTCGGCGCCCCGTACGGATGCGACATGGCGCTGTGGACCAGGGTCGGCGGCGCCGCCACACTCGTCTACGGTCCCGGAAACGTGAGCGATGCCCACGCCGTCGACGAGCATGTGTCGTTGGAGGAGACCGGGATGGTCGTGCGAGTCCTCGTCGAGACCGTCGAGCGTCTCCAGGCGGATGGGGCAATGTAACCAGCCCATTCCGCCGGTGTTCTAGGCTGTCGAGATTCAACGAAAAGGAGTATCGATGGACAACATCGACTGGGGCGAGTTCCTGTTCAAGTTCGACGGTCGGATCAACCGCGGTAAGTTCTGGCTCGGCGTGGCGATTCTGTACGTCGTGCCGTGGGTCCTCTTCCTTATTGCAGCGATGGTCAACTCATCGTTCTTGTGGGTCCTCGTCTCACTGGTCGTTCTCGTCTTGATCTGGCCCGGCCTTGCGATCAGCATCAAGCGCTGGCATGACCGGGACAAGTCCGGTTGGTGGGTCCTGATCGCCTTCGTTCCGATCATCGGCGGTCTTTGGGCGCTCATCGAGACCGGGTTCCTCCCCGGAACGCCCGGCCCGAACCAGTACGGTCCCGACCCGCTCGCCTGAGCGAAAGATACGAAGACAACACGACGGCGACACTGCCGGAGACGCCCGAACGGGTCCCCGGCAGTGTCGCCGTCGATCTATGATCGTCCGATCGATGAAAAGGAGCGACGGTGAACGACGTCGATTGGGGATCTCTGCTCTTCAGTTTCGAGGGGCGTATCAACCGGGCGAAGTTCTGGGCCGGGATCGTCGTCATCTGGGTCGTTCCCTGGTTCCTCACCGTCATGGCGGTCGCCATGAGATCGACCGGGATGCTCTGGGCGGCGATCGTCGTCTACCTGATCACCATCTGGCCCAGTCTTGCCATCCACGTCAAGCGATGGCACGATCGCGACAAGTCCGGCTGGTGGGTCCTCATCGCTCTCATCCCGCTCGTCGGACCGATCTGGTCGTTCGTCGAGACCGGGTTCCTCCCGGGAACCGTGGGCTACAACCACTACGGTCGTGATCCCCTCGGATTCGGATAGAGCCCTCGTCCTTCCGCGGTCAGCCTTCCCTCGCCAACAACTCACCGCGCTCGATCGCATCGGTGAAACTCCGGTAGTCCCGCTCGTTCTGGTCGGCGTACAAGCCGGCGAACGTTGTGAGCGCACCGTCGAACTCCCCACTCTTCCCGAGATAGCCGGCGATCGCGATCGGATCTCCCGTTCGGGCGTGGCTGCGCGCCAGCGTGTGACCACAAGCGATCGCATACTGGCCGAGATCCTTCTTACCGGCGTCCTCGATGTCGAACGAGTACTTCCAGTCGCGAAGTTGTCTCCAGTAGTAGTCGTGCGCTTCCAGCGACGGTGACCACCCGAGGAAGATGTCGCTTGATGCCTGGCTGAGACGCTGGCCCTGCACGACCCGCTCGCCGTGGTTCTCGTAGCGGGACGGTGCGAGATGACGTTCGAGCACGGATCGCCCGGCCTCCTTGATCTGGAGGAACAGGGGATCCTCCCGGTCCCTGCCTTCGAGGAGGAGGACGAGACTCCGGGTACCGACGCTGCCGACGCCGACGACCTTGATGGCGATGTCGATCGGAGTGAACCGGTCGAGGAGGAGGCGACGATCGGGCCGCAGCGAGGCGCGGTAGGCGGCGAAGCTCTCCCGGACGGTGCGACCCAGGTCGTCGGGATCGGCCACGATGAAATCCCGGAGCGGTACGAGAACCGGCGGATCCGAGTTGATCTGGTACCGGCCGTCCACGGTGTGCGCCAGCTTCGAGAGCGCCTGGAGGCTGTCGCGCGACCTCGCCTTCTTCGCCGCCCGGGTTCCACGCTTGGCCACCTTCTTCTTCCCTCTCTCACGCAGTGACTCGAGAAGATCGTCGACGGCGACCTTCGCGTACCAGACATCCAGGGTTCGCATCTCGGCGAACGCGAGCATCGACGTGCGGTAGGCCGCGACCGCCTTCTTCGTCATCGTCTCGATGTCGTCCTCATCGAGTTCGAGATGGCGGCCTGCGATCACGAAACTCGTTGCCAGGCGCTTGAGGTCCCACTCCCAGGGGCCGGTCAGTGTCTCGTCGAAGTCGTTGACGTCGAAGACGAGATCTCGTTCGGGCGATGCGTAGCCTCCGAAATTCGAGAGGTGAGCGTCACCACACGCTTGCACGGTGAGGCCCGTCGACGGCGTCGTAGCCAGGTCTGAGGCCATGACGATCGCCGCACCCCGGTAGAACGCGAACGCCGATCGGGACATCCTCCATCGCCGGACGGGAACGAGTCCGGGGATGCGGCCGTCGTTCTGGCTCTCGATGAGAGCGACCGCATCGGCACGATCGGGCCCCGGGGCCCATTCGCTGTGACTGGAACGGGGTGTGGCGTCGCGAAGGGACTTGCCGTGGGCCCGTCGTTGTTTCACCGTCGGTCGCTGAGCCGTGCCGTCCCAGATCATGTCGCTTCTCTCTCCGATCGTCGGCACATCAGCATACGCGGAGGAGCGCCGACGTGCCGGAGCAGGTGGTTCAGTCGATCGCCGAGATCAGCGCATGGAGGGAATCGTCGTCGAATCGCCGGGGGTTCGTGGCGAGCCTGACCGGGGACGCGCTCGCAGCGAGCTCGCGACGCCGTTCGGCGGTGTCGACACCGACGCCGTCGAGCCCGGGATCGAGCCCCACAGACAGGATCAGCTCGGAGAGCTGCCTGCGGGCGTCGGAGGGGCCGTCGGCGCCCATGATCGAGAGCACGTCGTCGATCACGGATCGAACGTGTTCCGGTCCGCGAGGATCGGCACAGTCATCGATCGAGACGGCGGCGTTGAACTCGAGGACGGGACCGAGCGTGATCGCCACGGCATGACCGTGCGGTACTCCGTACCGGGTAGTCAGATGGAACGAGAGCGCGTGGGGCGCCGTCGTGGCGCTGACGTCGATCGCTCTACCCGACAGGTGTGCCGCCGTGCACATGGCGGCACGCGACGGCGGGTCCGGACGGTTGACGGCGATCTCCAGGTGGTCGAGCGCGAGCCGGAGCGCCTCGCGAGCATCGGCATAGGAGGCCTCGGTCGAGCGCGTCGACCACATCGATTCCATCGCCTGGGCGAGGGCGTCGAGGCCCGTGGAGGCCGTGACCGCCGGGGGAAGCGAGTAGGTGAGTTCGGGGTCGAGGATGACGTACTCGGGGACGAGAGCAGGGTGCCCGATCGGGCGTTTCTCCCCGTCGACGGTGAACACGGCGTACCGGGTCGCTTCGCTGCCGGTTCCCGCGGTGGTCGGCACGGCGAGGAGCGGCGGTCCTCCGGGTTCGATCGCTCTCTCACCGGTGAGGAACGGCATCGGATCGGAGGTGAACGGGGCGATCGACCGTACGGCCTTCGCGAGGTCGATGACGGAGCCGCCACCGACGGCGACGACGAACTCGGGCGGGGCGGATCGGAAGAGCTCGACGGCTCGCCGTACGTCTTCAACAGTCGGATCTGCCGGCACGTCACGGACCGTTGAGACGCCTCGGTGACGGAGGGCCATCCCGACCGCCTCTGCCGCGCCACACTCGTCGTACGATCGTCCGCCTGCGAACACGAGCACCGATGACGGATCGAGGCGATCGACGAGGCCTGTGATCGTCTCGATGCCGCCGGGTGTGCACGAAGTACTCATCGGGGGCATCGTACGGCGTGTTGAGCGATCGGGATGGCAACCCCAGCCGGGGGCCGATGTCCGGATGCAGGTGGGCTCATTCACGCGAACTAGGCTCGCCCTACCTGGAGGTGATCGGATGGCGAAGACAACCGGCGGTGGAATGGTCGCGGCGATGCTGGCCGCGGAGGGGATCGACCGGGTCTTCGGCCTTCCGGACGGGAGCTATCAAGGCCTCATCGACGGGCTCGACGCCAACGGGATCCGTCTCATCACTCCCCGCCACGAGTCGGCGGGGTTCCACATGGCCGCCGCCTACGCCCGTCTCACCGGCAAGGTCGGCGTGGTCATCGCGTCGAACGGTCCGGGCGTCGCGAACGCACTCCCCGGCGTCGCCGTGGAGAACGCCGAAGGGAACCGTGTCCTCTTCATCACGTCGTCGCGCCGGTTCGGCATCACCTATCCGGACAGGGGCGGGACCTACCAGTACTTCGACCACATCGGCGTTATCGGCTCGATGGCGAAATGGTCGGCGTCCGCGGCGAGCATCGGACGGATACCCGAACTGCTCCACACGGCCTTCCGCGAGACGTTCAGCGGACGACCCGGCGTCGTCCACTTCGACGTGCCCGAGTCGGTCATGAACGGAAAGGCTCCCGAGGCGGCCGTGAGGAAACCGGCTACGTACCGCCGCTCCGTCGCGATCGCCCCCGACCCGGCTCTGGTCGAGAAGGCGGGTGCCATGCTCGTCGCCGCGGACCTGCCGATCATCCACGCAGGCGGCGGCGTTATCCACGCGCAGGCGTTCACCGGTCTCGCGTCGGTGGCCGAGATGCTCCATGCGCCCGTGACGACCTCCTGGAGCGGATCCGGCTCGATCGCCCACACCAATCCTCTCGCATGGCCCATCTCGGGGATCGAAGCGAACAACGAGGTGCGGAACCGGGCCGATCTCGTCCTCGTCCTCGGGTCCCGTCTCGGCGAGACCGACTGGTGGGGGAAGGCGCCGAACTGGAATCCCGATCAGCAGGTCATCCAGGTCGACGTCGAGGAGGCGTCGCTGGGTCTCAACAAGCCTGTGGATCTCGCGATCGTCGGCGACGTCGGGCTGTTCCTCGACGCGCTGATCGCAGACCTCGAATCGCGGAGCGAACCGACCGCCGCGCGCAAGGCGATCGTGAAGGAGCTCCAGAGCTCGCGCGACCAGAAGGCCGCGAAGCTGCACGACAAGCACCTGTCCGAGCGAACCGTGCCGATGGGGACCGCTTTCGTACCCACCATCGCACGCGAGATCTTCGCCGACGACACGATCTTCATCGCCGACGGAGGCAACACCGCGGTGTGGGGCGCCTTCTTCTGGGAGGTTCGCGAACCCGGCACGACACTCGGCACCCCCCACTTCGGGCACCTCGGCGCCGGCGTGGGACAGGCGCTCGGCGCGGCCGAGGCGTTCCCCGACCGGCAGGTCTGCTGCATCATCGGTGACGGCGCCTTCGGAATGCATCCCCAGGAGATCGAGACGGCGGTGCGCAACGGCTACAAGGTCGTGTTCATCGTGATCTCCGACCGCCAGTGGGGCATGGTCAAGATGTCGCAGTCGGTTGCGCGGCATCCGGTGAAGATGGTCGTGAGGAAGCGGCTCGATGCGGACGAGACGACCGGCACCGACCTCGGCGAGATCGCCTACGACGCGCTGGGCCGTTCGATGGGTGCGCACGGTGAGCGCGTCGCGGACGCGGACCAGCTCCCCGCGGCGATCGAGCGAAGCCTCGGTTCGGGAACCTGCGCCGTCATCCACGTCGACGTGGACCCGCAGAAACACCTGTGGGCGCCGGGCCTGCTCCACTTCAAGAAGATGCACCTGGAACCGGGAGGGAAGTGATGATCGCCGTCGTCCTGCCGTTCATCGCCGACCGCGTCGACGATGCCGTGTTGAACTTCAACGAGAGCTCGCTCCTGCTCCTCAACGTCCTCATCGGATTGATGATGTTCGGGATGGCGCTCGGCATCGACCTCTCCGACTTCAAAGCGATCACCCGATCGCCGAAGCCGGCGGGGATCGGCCTCGGCGCCCAGTTCATCCTGCTCCCGTTCGCGACGTTCCTCCTGACGCTCGTCCTCGATCTACCGGCGTCGGTCGAGCTGGGGATGATCCTCGTGGCGTCGTGCCCCGGCGGGAATCTGTCGAACGTGATGACGTATCTCGGCGGAGGCAACGCGCCCTTGTCGGTCGGGATGACCGCCGTGTCGACCGCGGTCGCCGTCGTGATGACGCCGCTCAACTTCTCGATCTGGGGGAACCTGAACCCGGTCACCGAGCCGATCCTCAGATCCGTCTCGCTCAATCCGATGACGCTGTTCGTCACGATCGTGCTCATCCTCGGTCTCCCCCTCGCGCTCGGGATCCTGTTCGCACGGTGGAAGCCGCAGATCGCCGGTCGGATGGCGGGTCCGTTCAAGGTCTTCTCCGTCGTCGTTTTCATCGGGTTCGTCGCCGTCGCTCTCGGCAACAACTGGAGCAACTTCATCACGTACATCGGGTTCCTGATCGGCATCGTCGCCTTGCACAACGGGCTGGCGCTCCTCCTCGGGTTCGGTTCGGCGACCGTCGCCCGGCTCAACTACCGGGATCGGCGCGCCGTGACGTTCGAGGTGGGCCTGCAGAACTCGGCGCTTGCATTGGTGCTCGTGTTCACCTTCTTCGACGGTCTCGGCGGCATGGCGCTCATCTCCGCCTGGTGGGGGGTGTGGCACATCATCGCCGGGCTCACCCTCGCGTGGTTCTGGTCGAGGCGGCCGCTCGCGGCTCCGAGCGAAGCGCCCGCATGACCCGATCGGTGCTCATCACGGGTGCCGCCGGCTACCTCGGTGGACTCCTCGCTGCCGACCTCGCCGCCGATCCCGGCGACCTCGTATCGATCATCGGCACCGACATCCGTGAGCCGGAGGGAGCCGTCGAAGGGATGACGTTCGTCACCGCCGACGTTCGCGACCCCGGTCTCGCCGACATCCTGCACGACCACGATGTGGACGTCGTCGTCCACCTCGCAGCGATCGTCTCACCCGGGAAGAAGCCGGATCGGGATCTCGAGTACTCGATCGACGTCGGCGGCACCCGCAACGTGCTCGAATCGAGCCTGGCCGCCGGAGTGTCGAAAGTGATCGTCTCGTCCTCCGGCGCGGCCTACGGGTACTACCCGGATAGTCCGGACTGGATCGACGAGGAGGACGCGCTGCGCGGCAACCCCGAGTTCGCCTACTCCGATCACAAGCGCATCGTCGAGGAGATGCTCGCCGGGTGGCGAGATCGGCATCCCGAGTTGAAGCAACTGATCTTCCGCTCGGGGACGATCCTCGGAGCCGGGACACGGAACCAGATCACCGACCTGTTCGACCGGAGGGTCGTGCTCGGCATCAGGGGATCCGAGACCCCGTTCGTGTTCATCTGGGATCGCGACGTCGTAGCGTGCCTTCGCAGGGGGATCGAGACCGACGCCACCGGCATCTACAACCTGGCCGGCGACGGGGCGATGCCGTTGCGTGCGATCGCCGCAGCGATGGGGAAACGCTACGTCGACCTCCCCGCCGGCCTGGTCCGGGGGGCGCTCGGCGTCATGAAACGCCTCGGTGTCACCCAGTACGGGCCGGAGCAGGTGAACTTCCTCCGCTACCGGCCCGTTCTGTCGAACCGTCGGCTCAAAGAGGAGTTCGGCTACACACCGGAGAAGACCAGCGTCGAGGTGTTCGGCCTCTTCCTCGAGGGGCGCCGTGCCGAAACGTGACCTGGCGGGTGCCGTCGTCGTCGTGACGGGCGCCGCGGGAGGGCTCGGGGCTGCCGTCGCCCGCCGCTTCGCGATCGACGGGGCACGGCTCGCCCTCATCGACATCGACCCGACGCGGCTCGCCGCCGTCGCCGAAGGGCTCCCCGGTTCCGAGGCGATCGTCTGCGATCTCACCGACCCGGAGGCGTGCGAATCGGCGATCGCAGCCGTCGTCGACCGGTTCGGCGGCGTCGACGTGCTGATCAACAACGCAGGCATGACCCACCGCTCCGCCTTCGTCGACACCGACCCCGCCGTCATCCGGAAGGTCATGGAGGTCAACTACCTCGGGTCGGTGAACATCACGAAAGCGGCGATGCCATCGCTGATCGAACGAACGGGAGCGATCGCCGTCGTCACGTCGGTCGCCGGGTTCGCCCCCGTGCTCGGCCGCACCGGGTACGCCGGTTCGAAGCACGCGCTCCACGGGCTGTTCGACACGCTGCGGGCCGAACTGCGCCCGGTGGGAGTCGACGTGACGATCATCTCACCGACCTTCGTCGACACCGACATGCAGCAGCGGGCACTCGGAGGCGACGGCGACGTGACCGATCACCCCCAATCCCGGGTCGGTAAGCAGGTGACCCCGGACGACGTCGCGGAGAAGATCCACCGGGGGGTCGAGCGGCGCAAGCGTTGGGTCATCATCGGCTTCATCGGCCACCTGACCCGCGTCATGACCGCGGCCGTCCCATCGCTCTACGAGCGGATGATGGCCCTCTCGCTTCGCTCCGAGCTCGACCGGTAGACCGGTCCGCTGTGCTCCGGCGCACGGTCGACCGGCGCGGCGTGGCAGACTGGACGCCGTGAATCACATCCATGAATGGCCGGGCGAGTACACGTACTGCCCACACTGTGCCACCGAGCTCGAGACGGCCGAGATCCACGGTGGTCACCGCAAACGGTGTCCCGCGTGCGGATTCATCCACTGGCGCAACCCGGGCATCGGGGCCGCGGTCGTCGTCTTCGACGATGCCGGACGCATCCTGATGGTGCGGCGCGGACCGCACGCCACGCGGTCGGGTCTCTGGTCGATCCCGGCCGGCTTCGTCGACTACGGCGAGGAGATCCGGGCCGCCGCCGCTCGCGAACTTCTGGAGGAGACGGGTCTGGTCGCCGACGTCGGCGACGTCGTCTTCGCCGCATCGAACTTCCACGACCCGGCGAAGCTCACCGTCGGCATCTGGTTCGCCGGAACGGTGACGGGTGGGGAGCTTCGCGCCGGGGACGACGCCGACGACGTTGGATGGTTCGACCTCGACGATCTCCCCCCGTTGGCCTTCGACACCGACGCCGCGTTCTTCGAGAGGCTGCGCTGACGGCGGCGGAAGTGACGGCGGTGCGATCAGGGTTCAACTGCGTGGAGTTCGAACAGGAGGTAGCCGTAGCCCTCGTCGACAGACCCGGTGATCGTCCCATCGCTGTAGGTCGTGAACTCGATCTCGAACGTATCGGTTTCGTTATACGGGAGCGGGGGATCGAGACACTCGTCGGCCAGAGCGTCGAAGCTCTCGGTGCCCCGGAAGGTCCAGGTTGTGATCAGAGTCTGTGGCAGCTGCGCGCCGATGCGCTGTCCGGCGTCGACGGTGGCGGTCCAGTCGTCTTCCTGGCCGGAGCAGCCGATGAAGACTCCTGTCTGATGCACGGCGAACGTCCCAGAGACGAGACCCGTGTCGTCGATGGTGATCTCGATCTCGTTGACGTCGGGCTCCCCGAAGTCCATTGAAAGGAGGTCGATGAGGAGGGTCTCGTCGAAGGCGCCCTCGTATCGGCCGGCCGGGATTGCCTGTGCCGTGGCCTCGTCCTCCGGCCCCGTCGTGGCCGGTGTTTCGTCGAGCGGTCGTGACAGGATGATTGCGCCGGTCTCGACGTCGGAGCAGACGAGGTAGAAACGGTTCGGGTCGATGCTCTGGGGAACGTACGCCTTCCCGGCCCCGAGGGCGGCGATCGATGCCCGGAAGGCCTTCCCCGACGTCCGGACACAGGAGACGGATCCTTTGGACGCCAACAGCCGGTTCCGAACGCGGTCGCGCATCGTCATCATCGTCGGCTCGTCGATCGTTTCCGTCTGGAGGGTTCCGTTGCGAACCGCGTAGGCGACGAGGCCATTCGTCGTTGCTCGGGCTGCGGTCTCGAGGGCTCGCCCGTCGTCGATGGCGGGGGCCCGGATGGTGGCGGTGTTCGGGGACTCTGCGGCGGGCCGGGGCACATACGACGCCGAGCTTGCTGCGTCGAGGCCTGCGGACGCGCGGTCGATCTCGTTGATCACCTCGTCGATCGCTGTTGCCCCGCCGGCCGACAGGGTGCTCAACCGGGTGAGCAGGCCGCCGAGTGCCGAGTCGAGCCGCTCTCCCGCTGCCCCGCCCACCATTGCTGCGAGACGGCGAAGCTCCGGTGCGTCACCGAGTCGCTGCTGGAGACGGTCGACGATCACGTCGAACGGGTCGCCGGACTCGAGAGCGGCCTTGGCGTTCGCGGCGCTCTCTCTCATTCGGTCGAGAGAGGTTCGCATTCTTCCGATCAGTCGCTTCCCGATCGAACTGTGCGCCAGGGCGGTGAGCACTTGTGCGGTAGCTCGTCGATGGAACTCCGCACGAGCCCTTCGCTTCTCGGACTCGAGGTATGCCATCACAGCGGAGCGTTCATTCTCGATGATCGGCACGAGCCGTAGGTAGACCTGTGCCTGGGAGCGTCCGGAAGTGGCGATGTCGCCGGCGATCAGTTGGCTGCGTATGGTCTCCCGGTAGGCGTCGTAGAGCTCGTTCTTCTCCTTTTCGAGGCTGTTTGCTTCCCGATAGACGCGGTTGCGTGCGGCGATCGATCGGCCGAATGCGTGAACGAGCTGTACGGGGAGGAGCAGGCCGCCGGCCCGTGCTACCGGCGGTCTGTGGACCGGTACGGCACCGAGGACGAGGACGACGACGATCAGAAGGACGCACCACCGGCGGCGCTTCTCCGGCCTCGTCACGATCCGCCCTCCGGTTCGAGGTAGTACGTCTCGACGTAGACGAGGCGGTCGAGTGCGAAGCCGAGAACGATCTGGTCCCCGACGACAAACTCCGCGCCGTCGTACTCGGGGGCGTCGGGATCGTCGAGCCGGATCGACTCGAACTCTGAGGTCTCATTCGTCGCTTTCGTGACGACGGCGAGCGCTTCGTCGCGGGGCATCAGTGCCGTGAAGTCTGCGGGGTCGTACCACAGCGGATAGAGGGCACCGTCGGCGGGCATGGCAATCTCGACGTCCCAGGCGATGCCCCCATCAACGAGGTCGATGCTGGTTCCGAGTTCGTGATACGTCCACGTCTCGTACCGGGTCCAGGTTCCGTCCACGTCGGAGAACGCGATCGCGAACGTGTCCGGGGGTCCCAGCATCGCGAGCAGTTCAGGCCGTTCGTCGGTGACGTCCCCGGACGACTCCGAAATCGTCGTGGTGGTGGCGGTCGTTGTCTCCTCGGAAACGGGTGAGGGGGATTTGTTCCCACGCCCACATCCGGCGAGGGCAACCACAACAGCCAGGATCACGGTCGCCGTCCGACGCATGTCCACGAGTCCTTCGACGCTCTCACCGGTAGCGTGCGCGGTTCTGGGAATCGACGCTAGGGCCGACCGTCCCGAATCGCTCTCGACCGGGCTGCCGGGCGATCAGGCGCCTTCGTACCGCTCGATGATCTCGGTGAGCTCCAGCCAAGCCGTCTCTGCGGCGTCGAGTTCGGCGATGATCTCACCGAGACGGTTCGCCAGGTCGGTCGCGGCGACGTAGTCGTCGCCCGCCGCGTCGAGCTGTGCTGCGAGATCGGCTCGCTCCCGTTCGAGTCTCGGGATGCGTCTCGTCAGATCGTCGAGGGCTTTCCGCTGCTTCCACGTCGGTTTCGTGCGGGGCGCCGGCGCCGATGCCGGGCGTTCCGGTCGCTCCGTGGCCGTCGGGGCCGATCCCGACGTTCGGGATCTCCGGCTCTGCCAGTAGGCGGGCCAGCCTCCGGGGTGGTGGAGGAGCGACCCGTCGGGTTCGATGGAGTAGATGTCGTCGCAGACCCGGTCGAGGAAGTACCGGTCGTGACTGGCGATGACCAGCGCTCCCGGCCAGGCATCGAGGTACTCCTCGAGGACCTCGAGCGTGTCGAGGTCGAGATCGTTGGTGGGCTCGTCGAGGAAGAGCAGGTTGGGGGCTTCCATCAGCGTCAGGAGGAGTTCGAGACGCCGTCGCTCTCCGCCGGAGAGGTCACCGAGCGTCGACTTCTGGGCTTCGGTGTCGAACTGGAACCGTTCGAGCAGTTTCGCCGCCGGCACCCGGATGCCCGAGTCGAGCAGCGTGTTCTCCGCCCGTTCCCGAACCGCTGCGATCACACGGGTCTCGGGCGGGAGCGGCTCGGGATCCTGCCCGTACCAGCCCGCGACGATGGTCGACCCGGTTGCGACCGTTCCCTCGTCCGGTTCGAGCCGGCCGGCGAGGAGGCGAAGCAGCGTCGTCTTGCCCGAACCGTTCTCGCCGACGACGCCGATCCGTGCGTTCTGCTGGAGCTTGAGCGTGATACCGCGCAGGACCCACGTGTCGCCGTAGCGCTTCCCCGCGTTGTGGAGGTTGACGACTTTCGATCCGATCCTGCGGGACGGCAGGTCGATGGCGAGGTCCGGGTCGACGGGTGGGCGTTGCGCCGTCATGAGCTCATGGACGGCGTTGACCCTGGCGCGAGACTTCGACGTCCTCGCCTTGGGTGAGCGTCGCAGCCACACGAGCTCGGTGCGGAGACGCTGCCGGCGACGGTGCTCGACGGTCGCCTCGTGCTCTTCCCGGGCGGTTCGAGCTTCGAGGTACTGCTCGTAGGTGCCCTGATGCGTGTGCAGCGACCCGTGGCTCACCTCGACGACCCGGTTCGCCACCCGGTCGAGGAGGTAGCGGTCGTGGGTGACGAGTACGAGCACCGAGGTGCGGGCGAGGAGATGGTCCTCGAGCCAGTCGATCGTGTCGACGTCGAGATGGTTGGTGGGCTCGTCGAGGATGAGGAGGTCGCATTCGGTGGCGAGCGTCACGGCGAGGGCGAGTCGCTTGCGCTGTCCGCCAGACAGCGTCGCCGTCGCGATCGACGGATCGGTCAAACCGAGGCGGTCGGCCATCGCGATCGTGTCCCGGTCGTCCCCGATGACGTCACCGATCGTGCTTCCCTCGGGAAACGACGGGTTCTGGGCGAGCGATGCGACGCGGAGGCCGGTTGCCCGGACGATCCGGCCGGAGTCCGGTTCCTCGGTGCCGGCGATGATCCTCAGCAGCGTCGACTTGCCGGAGCCGTTGCGACCGATGACGCCGATGCGTTGGCGGCGTGTGATTCCCAGCGACACGTCGTCGAGGACCGGCGTTTCCGGATAGGACTTCGAGATCGATTCGAGACTGATCAGATGCATCGTTGGCAGTATGGCCGCCCGTCACCGGGCAGCGTTCGTCGGAACGATCAGAAGTCGATGTCGTCGGGGTTCGGGCCGACGCGTTCGTCACGATCCATGGCGTCGATGGCAGCCATCTCGGCGTCGGTCAGTTCGAAGCCGTACAGGTTGGCGTTCTCGATGATGCGTGACGGTGTGACGCTCTTCGGGATCGCGACGATGCCGCGCTGGATGAGCCAGCGGAGGACCACCTGCGGGACCGTGACGCCGTGTGCCCCGGCGATCGACCGCAGGGCCGGATCGTCGACGATGGCGCCCTGCTTCAGAGGGCTCCATGCTTCGATGACGATGCCGCGAGCATCGCAGTACGCGACGAGTTCCGGGCTCTGGAGATGCGGGCTGAACTCGATCTGGTTGACGGACGGGGCGACGGTCGCGGTCTCGAAGAGCTGGTCGAGGTGGTGCACCAGGTAGTTCGATACGCCGATCGCACGGGCCTTTCCTGCGGCCTGGATCTCCTCCATGGCCCGCCACGTGTCGGCGGTGTGTTCCGGTTTCGGCCAGTGCACCAGATAGAGATCGACGTAGTCCATCGCGAGGCGATCGAGGCTCGCATCGATGGCTTCGAGCGCCGTTTCGTAGCCCTGGTCGCTGTTCCACAGTTTCGTCGTGATGAAGATCTCGGCCCGGTCGATGCCGGACGCGGCGACGGCCCGGCCGACGCCCGCCTCGTTGCGATAGATCATCGCCGTGTCGATGTGCCGGTATCCGGCATCGAGCGCGGTGGCAACCGCCTGCTCGACGTCGGGCCCGTCGGGAATCTTGAACGTTCCGAGCCCGAGAAGGGGAATGGCGGCGCCGTTGTGGAGGGGGACGGTCGTGTCGAGAGAGAGTGTCATGTCTGAAGCCTCCCACACCCCGTCACCCTCTGCCACCCCCACCAGGACTCTGGCGTTGATCTGAACGGTATTTCGTCGGCATCAACGCCAGACGTCTTCAGTTGGTCCAGATCTTGGTGATGATGTCGCGGACCGCCTGGGGATCGTCGATGAGTTGTCTCCACGTGAATCGGTAGACGGTCCACCCGAGGGAGTGTGCGCGGTTCTGCTTCTCCCGATCGCGCTGGAACGACACGGGATCCATGTGCCATCCCTCGCTATCCGTCTCGATCAGTGCCAGGCGCTGCGGGTATGCGAAGTCGAACCGGCCCACGAACTCGCCCGTCGGCTCGAGCAGGCGGTGCTGAACGTCGGGAGCGGGGAACGGAAGCGGAGCAACGACCGACCGGAAGAGATCCTCGAGATCGCTCTCTGTGACGGTGTCCCAGGCCAGCCTTTCTTCCACCAACGGGCGGATCGTTCCCACACCCGTACGGCCGGGTCGAGCGACGCGTGCAATGAAGCACCTGACTTGCCAGGCTGTGAAGAGCTTCTTCCGCAAGCCGGTGTCGAGGCATCGTTCGACCAGCCACGGTGGAGCGGAAGCTCCGAGGTCGACGACGGTTCGGACGGCCGTTGTCGTCGGGATGCCGTCGACGGCAACGATGTCGGAGGAGATCAGATCCTTCGACTCGTGCACGGTGAAGTCCTCTCGTGAGAGTCGGCGATGTCTGACCGTGACGACTTCGATGTCCTCGGGTCGCAGAGAGGTCATGCCCCAGAGGAAGGCAGCAGTTCGATGGGAGGTTCCTGCGGGTGCAACGGACGAGAGGACCGCGGCGAGCGCCCGGCGATTCCACGAGTCGTCCGATCCGGCCATGCCGTAGACCCCGGGGTAGATCGACTCGTAGACGCCTCGGGCGACGCGATCAGCGATCGTGGTTCGCGGGAAGCCGCATGCGAGCCCCTGGGCCAATGTGAAGATCCCTCGCTGGTCGCGCGCCGTGCTTGTGAGTAGCCGCTCTCTGTCGTGCATGCGGACAACCTGCCACGATGCAGCCCCGAGCTGAAGAGGTCCGTTCGCCCAACGGCGTCTGGCGTTGATCTGAACGGTATTTCGTCGGCATCAACGCCAGACATCTGGGGCTAGTCTGGCGTGTACGACGGTGGACGGAGAGATTCGAGTGGTGGATTCACGTTCGAGAGAGCCCCGGAGCGCGGCGAGGGTCCTTGCCTGGGCCGGACGGGCCGACCGGGCCCTGACCTGGGGGATGGACCCGGTCGAGCGCGAGGACCTCCTGAGAGAACGGGGGTCCGACCGGCTCGATCAGCTCCTCGACGGCGACGCGACGGTCACGCATCTGGCGATCCGGTCCCTGAAGAGCGTCGTGGCGGATATCTGGTACCGGTTCTTCGAGAGCGAAGCGTCGAGCGTCCCGCTGGCGCTGATGTTCCTGCTGGTCGGGATCGGGGCCCTGGCGGACGCGTTCACCGTGGACTTCCCCGGACCGGTTCGGATCCTCGATCTCTCCACGGCGCTCGGATTCTTCACCATGGCGGTCGCGGGGTTCCGTCGGCCCCATGCGCTGCATCGCAAATGGCTGCTCCCCGGCCTCGTTCTGGCGTCGGTCGGCGCCATCGGCGGAGCGATCGCCGTGCCCCTCGAACCCGGCACCGAGGTGCTCGCGATCGTGAACAAGGGGTCGTTCGGCATCGGAGGGATCGGTCTCGCCGTCATCGCATTGGCGCTCATCCCGAAGCGGCCGAGCCGGACGTGGATCAGGCGTGGCGGAACGCTGGTGTGGGGAGCCGCCGTCATGCTCGCGGTCGGGCAGATCGGCTGGGTCGCTATCGCGACTCCGGTGTACTCGACCCGGTCGTCGAGCCTGATCGTGGGAGCGGCAGCCGTCGTCGGCGCAGCGGTGATCGGGCGGATCCGCCACATGCCGGTGGTCGCATGACGAACGCTTCAGAGACAAGTCACGGGGTTCGAGCAGGAGGGGGACGAGAACGATGAGAAGACGAGGTGACTCGGAGTTGGTGCCGAACGAGGCCAAGCTCCTCGTCGCGGCGATCGCCATGACGACTTCGTCCGAGCGTGAGTTCCACGGGTACGCACTCGCGAAGGAACTGGCTGCTCTGGAGGGGGCGAAGATCCCCATGTCGCAGTCGACCCTGTACCGGGCCCTGCGCAGACTCGAAGCGCGAGGAGCGCTCGAGAGCCGGTGGGAGACCGACGAAGAGCTGCGCGGCACCGAGCGCGACGGGCCTCCCCGGCGGTACTACACGGTCACCGGGACCGGTATCGCCGAAGCGCGAGCGGCGGTCACTCGACTCGAGTCCGGCGGTGCGGTCCCCGCGTGGAAGACGTGGGTTCCGCGACTTCTCGAGGGGTAGCGGGTCTCCGACTCGGCGCTGACGACGAGCATCGGATCGTCGTGGTCGGAACCTGAAAACGGCGGGACGCGACCGGCGGAGCCGGTCACGTCCCGTCCCCCCGTCCGCGGTTGATGATCGGTGAAACACGTCATCATCCGCTGTGCCCACATAATCGCAGATACGTGCGCATTCGGCAATTCCGTG
>JAOZRW010000067.1 GCA_029939995.1 Acidimicrobiia bacterium
GCGTGCTTCTGGCTGTCGTCGGTGGAGTGGCCGGGGACGTTCGTGCCGATGATTGCTTCTACAACCCTTCGGGGAGACTGATTTGTGATGTTGGTGGCACGATTCCGGGGAAGCCCGGAGATCCGCCGCGGGAGCGGCCGCCGAAGCGGTACGTCTACACGTCGACGGATCCGGTCGTCGGCGACTGTCACTACTGGTCCAGCACCCCCGGAGGCATCGATGCCTGGGACCCGGCGAACGATCCGATCGTCATCCGCATCGTCACCACAACGCCGGTGTGTCCCGTGACTCCGAGCGATCCGCCCGCCGCCGTCGCCTGGCGGATCTTTCGGTCCTTCCCACTCGCCGTTCCCTCACCGACCCTCGAACCGCCCGGCTCGGGCATCACCGGACTGCCGACCTTCCTCTCTACGCCGGACCCGGCCGACATCACCCACACCGAGGTTCTCCCCGACGGCCGGACGATGGACGTGCGGGCATCGGTCGTTTCGCTCGTCGTCGACTGGGGCGACGGGGTGCGAGACGGATTCGATCCGTCCCGGGCGCAGCCCTATCCGGCCGGACACGTCACCCACACCTACCGCGCCAAGACGTGCGACGCGACCTACCGGCGGGAACATCCGTCGGGCGGCAACTGCCATCCGACGCTGGAGGCCTACCCGGTCACGGCGACGTTCACCTGGTCCGGCCGCTACCGGATCGGTGGGGGATGGGTCGAACTGGGCACCCTCGACCGGTCCGTCACCGTGGACTACGACGTCGACGAAGTCCAGGGCGTCCTCCAGCCGTAGCGGCGAACCGCCGTTCGAGCGTCAGAGGCTCGTGGTCACGCTGATCCGGGTCTCGATCCCGCGCTCCTCGAGTTCCTTCAGGAACGGCTCCGGGTCGAAGGCCAGCTCCGGTGGATGGACACCGGGAGCGACCTTGCCCGCAGCCATCCACGTTGCCGCACGAGCGGGGAGCGTTCCCGTCGGGAGAGCGCCCTTGAGCGTCAGGACACCCATCCGGTAGCGAACCGGCCGGCCGTCCACCGTGCCGGTGACGTCGGAGACGATCTCCTTCGCCCAATCGCCCGGCTCGTTCTCCGGGGCCGTGAGCATGTCGTAGGCGGACGGCACGAAGTCCGCCATCATCTCGATCGTGAAATCGCGCGGGGACACCTCGACCCCGCGAACGGAGATCGGGTCGGGGCTGTCGAAACCGAAATCGGCAAGGACCCGGACCTTCTCGACGATGCCCTTGTCCATGCCCCAGTAGTTGATCTTGAAGAAGCACTCCCGGACGCCCTTGTCGGCGAAACTCACCGGAAGGGTCGCCACCTCGGAGTGCAGGGACAGGTGCATCGGGAGGATCCCGAGAGAGCCCGTGAACTGGACGTCCTCGAACTCGGCCATCGGCTCACAGGCGATGAACTCGCCGTCCCGGTAGACCATCGGCTGCTGGGTCAACTCGTCGATGATCGTCGGCGCCGCGTAGGTGAACTTCATCGTGCCGGGCGGCGGCGGCTTCACACCGTCGTAGATCTTGATCGCATCGATCGTGTCGAGCCGATCCGCCGCGTATCGGGCGAGGATGTTCGGGGCGCCCGGAGCCGATCCCATGCCGAGGACGGCGCTGATGCCGGCTTCGGCGAAACGGTCCGATAGTTCCAACTGTTTGAGCGTCCCGTGGAAGAGACCTCCCAGGTCCGTGTAGTGCGTGCGCGCCTCGAGACAGGCCTCCATCACCTTCAGATTCGTGTAGTAGACCGTGGCGTTCACGCACGCATCTGCCGGTTCGAGCAGAGCAACAAGCGCGTCGTGATCGTTGAGGTCGGATCGTGTGACGGTCAGCTTCGGACTGTCGAGATACGCAGCGATCGCGTTCGCACCATCCATGTCCATGTCCGCAAGGATGACTTCGTCGACCCGCGGGTTGACGACAAGGTCTTCGACGGCGATGGCGCCCATCTTGCCGGCGCCGCCCAGAACGACGATTCTCATCACAAGCTCCTTTGTCGGTGATGGTGGCGAATCGGGGGAATGCTACCTACGGTGATCCGGCCCCCGATCGTCGGCGACGGGAACAGCACGCCCCCCATTCCCGAAGTTGGATCACGGAACCTGCGAGCATGGGACGATGCGAACGGAGCGCCGGTGCTGAGAGGGAGTGTCGAGGCGACCCTGCTGATCCTGCTCGTCATCATCGTGTTCGGGCCGATCCTCGCCGAGCGATTCCGCTTCCCCGGCATCGTCGGGTTGATCTTCGGCGGGATGATCGCCGGGCCGTTCATGCTCGGCTGGGTGGGTTTCAACAGCCTCATCGCCGACCTCGGGGCGATCGGGATCCTCTATCTGATGTTCCTCGTCGGGTTGAGCTTCGACTTCAAGTCGTTCGCCGCGAATCGCAACGCGGCACTCGTCTACGGCGTCGTCGGGTTCGCGATCCCCTTCGGGCTGAGCATCTGGGTCAGCATGTCGTCGCTCGGCTTCGGCTTGCTCTCGGCTGCGCTCATCGGTGCGATGTGGTCGTCGAACACGCTCGTTGCGTATCCCGAGGTGACCGTTGCCGGCTTGCAGAACAACCGGGCCGTCAGCACCGCCGTCGCCGCGGGCGTCGAGTTCGACTTGATGTCGCTGCTCGTGCTGGCCGTCGCGACGTCGACGGCCGTGATCACAGCGGAACCGCAGCCCGGGGCGTTCGCCACGGTGTCGAATCCGGTGCTTCCGCTGTGGGTCGCGATCCCGCTGCTCGCCGGGTTCACGTTGTGGCTGCTCCCGAAGATCACCGGATGGTTCTTCGTCGAGATCGGGCGCACGCGGATGCAACGGTTCGTGTTCGCCCTTGCGGCGATGGCGGCCGGTGCGGCCGTCGCACTCCTCGGTGGAATCGAAGGGTTGATCGGCGCCTTCCTCGCCGGCCTCGGCATGAACCGGATGATCCCGATCCGTGGATCACTGATGGAGCGCCTCGACTTCGTGGGCAGCGCGATCTTCGTTCCGGCGTTCCTCGTCTCCATCGGGTTGACCATCAACCCGGCCCTCCTGTTCGACCTCGACACGGTCATCCTGGCGCTCGTCTTCACGGGTCTCGTCGTCGTCGGCAAGAGCACCGCTTCGTTGATCACCGGGCGGATCTTCGGGTTCTCGCTGAACGAGTCCGGCCTGATGGCGTCGCTCAGCTTCGGCCAGGCCGCATCGACGTTGGCGATCGCTCAAGTCGGTGTATCGCTCGGATTGCTGACCGTCGAGGTCGTGAACGCGGCCGTGCTCGCCATCATCATGACCGCGCTGCTGACGTCGTTCGGAACCCGCTACTTCGTGCGGCGGGTACCGCGACCGGTGCCCCCCGCCCCGGACATCGGCGAGCGAGTCCTCGTCGACGTGCGTCCGAACGGATCGGATCTCAAGACGCTGATGATGCTCGCCGGAGCCATCGCGCAGCCCGACGACGGTCTGGTCGTCCCATATGCGGTGCCGCCGCCCGGTGCGGTCGAGCCGGCCAAGAGCCTCGTCGAGGAGGCGACGGCCGTGGCGTCGTCGCTCGGACTCGATACCGACGGGGTGGTGAGAGTCGATGAGGGTTTCGCGAGCGGCACGCTCAATCTGATCGAGGAAGACGAAGTCTCCCTCGTCATCCTCTCTTGGCAGGGTGTGCGGTTCCCCTCCGACTACGTCTTCGGCAACGACATCGACGGTGTCGGCGAAGCCGCGCCGGTTCCCACGATCGCGGCGCGCGTGCTGAAGCCGTGGAAGCGGATCGTGCTCGTAGCGGGAAGTGTCGACATCGACTGGCACAAGGAAGACGCCCTGATCGCGTTGGCCGCGATCCGGCGCATCCGGCGTACGAAACGCGTGCCGCTCCTCGTGTTCACGGAGGATCGCTCGTTCTTCGAGAAGCACGTCACCGCCGCCGAAGACGTCGAGATCGAAGAAGTGAAGCGGGCGCGCGGGAAGATCCTGGACTCGATCGGACCGGACGATCTCGTGATCGCTCCTCCGGATGTGCTCAGAGATGTCCCGATCGGGGCGAAGTGGCGTATCGCGAGCAGTCTCTCCGACGTCAACCTCGTCGTCATCGCCGGGCCGCGCCGCATGTCGATCTCGAGAGGCGTCACCCGCCGATCCGTTCAGTCGGTCGTCACCCCGGGCCCATGACGAACCCGGGGTGAGGACGGCGGCCGATCAGCCCGGAAGCTGCCACCCGTTGACGCACCCTGGTCCGCCGGTGACGGCCGTCACGTGCGCTGCGAGCGCGATTCTGAAGTCGTGGACGGATACACGAAGATCGGCCCACCGTGCGTCGAGACGCCTGCCGGTCTCTGCGGCTTCACCCACGGCCTCGATGGCTTTGACGGTATGCGAGCCGGCCTTCGCGACGGCTTTCGCCGTATCAGGGCTCTGCTCGGCGGTCGCTTCGGCGACACCGATCAGCCGCTCGACGACGGTTTCGAGGGAGGCGAGGTGCGCCACCATCGTCTCGGTCGGTTGCCACTTCGAACCGCCGTGGTCATCGGCAACCGCCTGCTTCGTGGCTTCGTAGATCTCCATCACCTGCGCGTCGATCCCCCGAAGCGCTCCGACGGTGCCGGCCTGCTGCGCGTCGTCGACGAGCTCTGCGATCGCTTCCGCTGCGTCCTCATAGAGCGCGGAGACGTGGGGGTTCTTCGCCGCTTCGGCTGCATGCGTGAAGATCGAGATCTTGTACTCGATGAGGCGCAGGGTCGATCTCCGGGCCTTTGCCAGGGCTTCCGCGGCCTTCTCTTCCTTGGTCTTCTCGGTCTTCGGAGGATCGTCGCTTCCGGCTTCGGCGACTTTCTTCTTCGTGGCGTCGTAGATCTGATGGGCTTTCGCTTTGAGAGCGTGGAGGGCATCGATGTCGTCGGTCGACTCGGCGGCCGCCTTCAACTCCTCCAGTCCGGCGATCGCCCACGAGTAGATCTCGACGAGCGCGGGGTCGGACGTTCCGGCCTTCGCATCGCGGAAGATCCCGAGCTTGTAGTTGATCGTGTCGAGGGCTGCCCGTCGGGCTTCAGCGACTCGCTCTTCGTCCGTCTGACCGACGGCCTCGGCCGCTGCTTTCGTCGCGTGGTAGATATCGTGAGCCGAGGCGTCCATCGCGCGCAAGGCCTCGATGTCACCGCTCGTCTCCGCGTCGCCCCTCATCTCACGCAACGCGGCGATCCCACCGTCGTAGACGCTCTTGCGGTCGGGATTGTCCGTCCCGTCCCTCAGGTTGGTGAGCAGCCCGATCTTGTAGTCGATCGTGTTCAGAGTCTGTCCCCGAACGGATTCGAGGTCGTCGCCCCCACCGTCACCGCCGGAAGTCGCTGCTGCCGGGGCGGCCAGCGAGCCGAGCATCAGCCCGAGCGTCATCAAGAGGACGAGCAGTGCTCTCGTCCGCGGCATTGCATGTGTCATCGGTACCTCACCGTGTTCCGGCGAAGCATCGGCGATCTCCTCCCGCCCGGGAGGTCCTTGATGGCTCCAGAAGACCGAAGACGCGTCGCTCCGATCCCAACCCGAAGATGTTCGGTCGACGACCGCAGATTCTTGAGTCGACGGGACCGAAATGAGTCGATCGAACCATGGGAGCGGCCGGAGGAAGTGCCGGCGACCGTCAAGCGGGCGGTTCGTCCACAGCGTTCAGGAACACGATGGGGATCTCGCGATCCGTTCGCGACTCGTAGACGGCGTAGCCGTCGTAGGCGGAGAGAACCCGCGGCCACCAGACGTCGCGGTCCTCGGCGCCGGCCGTGGCGGCTACCACCGGCCATCGTTCACCGAGGACCTGCACCGTCGCTCCCGGGTTCGCCAACAGGTTCAGATACCACTCGGGGTGGCGGTCGCGTCCGCCCCACGAGGCGATGACCACGAGGCGCCGACCGTCGCGCAGATAGAGGAGCGGCACGGTGTGAGGCTTCCCCGTCCGTCGGCCCGTCGTCGTGAGCAGGCACATGTCGTTGTCGACGAGACGACGCCCGATCAGGCCCCGGGTCGTTCGATACAGGACACGGTGGATTGTCGAGAGTCGCTTCGCTGATCTGTCTCTCATCGGATCTCACCTGACGTTGAATGGCTGCGTCACCGTACCCGTCCGTCGTTCCGACGCGATCCCCTTCGGGCAGGCGAGGCGTCCTGTGGAGCGACTATCATGTTTCTGTGATCGGCCGGGATCCCGGCCGCCAAGTAACCAGGAGGAAGGGACTCCATGCACAAGAAGTTACTGTTGATCGCCACGGTCCTCGCGTTTGCACTCATCGCCGCCGCTTGCAGCAGCAGCAGTGAGGAAACGACGACGACCGCCGGCTCGACGGAGACAACGGCAGCGGCCGGTGGCGAAGCCACAACGATCGATTTCTGGGTTGCGTTCTCTGATGAGGCGCGTCTCGGATTTGCGAACGATCGGGCTGCAGAGTTCAACGAAAAGCACCCGGAATACAACATCAAGGTGACCTCGTTCGCGTCGTACAACGACGTGTTCGACGCCGCCGTGCTCGCAGTCGACAGCGGTGAGCCACCCGCGTTGATCCACTTCTTCGAAGCCGCCACGAGGCAGGCGCTCGATGCGGTGGGCAGCGACGGCGCCCCGGTCTTCAAGTCGGTCACCGATGCCATCGGTGGACGCACGGAGATCCTCGGTGAGCCGGTCGTGCTCGGCGACGTCGTCGACGCGGCACGCAACTACTACACGGTCGACGGTTCGTTCTACTCGATGCCGTGGAACACGTCGACGACGGTCATGTTCAACAACATGGACATGCTCAACGAGGCCGGGATCACCGAGCCGCCCGCGACGTGGGCCGAGGTCGATGCCGCCTGTGACGCCGTCATGGCGATGGCCGACGCACCGAAGGCTTGTATCACGTGGCCGAACCACTCGTGGTTCGTCGAGCAGAGCCTCGGACAGCAGGGCGAGCTTCTCGCCAACAACGACAA
>JAOZRW010000068.1 GCA_029939995.1 Acidimicrobiia bacterium
GGCGGCCTGGTGTTCTTCGCCGGCGACATGCTCTTCTACTACAGCAGCACCAGCGTCGACCTGCAGCTCACCATGGGCCACTGCTCCGACGCCAGGATCATCACGAGCGCCATCGCCGGCCTCATCGGGACCTGGCTCTACGTGTTCGGCGTCGGGCAGGTTCTCTACGCGTTCAAGACGACGACCACCGTTGTGCGGAACCTCGTCGTCGGGTCGTTCGTCGCGATCTCCATCGCCTACGGGATCGTGCACGGCGCCTACGTCGCCATCGCCGCGACGGCAAGGCTCGCCGTCGACAACTCGCTCGACGTCGGAGCGGCGACGGACCTCGCCGTGCAGGCGAACGACGTGCTGCGGCTGTTCATCTACCCGATCTTCGGACTGCTCTCGTATCTGTTCATCACCCGGGTGTGGCGCCGTGAGACGCTGTACCCGCGGTGGATGATCCTGTTCTTCCCCCTCATCCCGTTCCTCCTCCAGGGCGTCTTCGACCGGATCCTGTCCGGCAGCGCCTGGATCGTCGTCGTCGGCGGCTACTTCAACCTGCTCCTCGTCGTGTTCTTCGCCGCGTCGACGGTCGCCCTGTGGAACCCGCCGGAGGAACCGGCGAACTGAACCGGCCGGCCCCGCTCCGTCATACGTCCAGATCCCACTCCCGCTCCCGGATCGTCTCGATGACCTGCTTCGGGGCGATGTGGGCCAGGTACGTGTCGGTGGTGTCGAGCGATGCATGACCCAACTGAGCCTGGATCACCGGCATCGGGACACCCTCCATCATCAACTCGAAGGCGTGCGTGTGACGCAGGCCGTGCGGATGAACCCGCTTCGTGATCCCCGCCTTGCGGGCCAGACGGGGCAGCAGCGTCCGGATCTGGGACGGAGGGATCGGGCCGCCCCGCAGCGTGCAGAACAGCGGAGCGTCCGCAGGAAGGTCGAGGCGACGCCGATGCTCGAGCCAGGCGGCGACGACCCGCCCCGCACCCGGATCGATGCCGACGGTGCGGCGCCGGTCCCCCTTGCCGTGGAGCACCGTGACCGACCCGGCCCGCAGGTCGACGTCCTTCGGCCGCAGCGCCAGCGCCTCGCTCGCCCGCAGACCCGCCCGGTACATGACCGTGATCAGCGCCCGGTGCCGGGTCCCGGTGGCCGACGTCCGCGAGCACCGGTCGAGCAGCCGACGCACCTCATCGGGGGTGAGCACCTCGGCCGGATACGTCCTTCCCTTGTTCGCTGGCGTGCGGCCGGTGTGATGACCCGGCCGCGTGACGTCGATCGACACACGGGCACCGTACGACACGGACGATGCCCGTTCCAGACGTCCGATCGATCGTGACTGGTCGACGTACGTAGAGGACACCTGTCGCGACGAGCCCGGCTACCGGTGCAGGAGGAGGATCGGCCGGACCCGGCCGTTGCTACAGGGTCGCCAGGAACGCCCGGATCGTGTCGATGATCTCCTCCGAGTCGACCTGGGGCAGGTGGTCGCACCCGTCGAACTCGACGAGACGGGCGTCGGGGATCCGGGCCGCCATCCACCGGCTCCCTTCAACCGGGACGTCCCGATCTCCGGTGCGGTGCATGATCAACGTGGGGGCTTCGATCGCCGCGACGAGGTCGCGAACGTCGACGTCGGTGTTCATGCGGCCCAGGGCGCTCGCCGCCGTCGGGCTCGCTCCCGACCGCAGATAGCGGGACCAGTACGCCACGAACTCGTCGTCGTCGACCATCGAGGGTGCGAGTGTCCGGAGATCGACGTCGCCTCCCACTCCTGTTCGATGTACGACAGCCAGCGGTCCCGTGCCTCATCGGACGGCGCCCACGGGTAGTCGTCGCTACGTCGGCGGACGGCGTACGACCCGTACATGATCAACGCCCGGGTGCGCTCGGGGTGCAGCGCTGTGAACGCCGCGCACATCGGACCGCCCTCCGACACGCCGAGCAACACCGCTCGTTCGCTCCCCACCGCGTCGAGGACGGCGCGCACATCGTCGGCACGGGTCTCGATGTCCGGCAGGGCATCTGGCCGGACGCGGTCGGAGAGTCCGGTGCCGCGCTTGTCGAAGCAGATGAGCCGACTCGTCGCCGCCAAACCCCGCAGGAAGTCCACCATGAGCGGGTGTTCCCACACGGTCTCGATGTTCGACACCCACCCGGTAACGTAGATGAGATCGAGCTCACCCTCACCGATCGCGTAGTGAGCGATGCGCACACCGTCGGCCGTCTCGGCGTAGTGCACATGGGGAACGATCGGTGCCGCGACGTCGACGGATGGGGCATCCATCGACGCGTCCTGCAGGAGGATCATCTCTTCGAGGTTGCGCAGCTCGGGCGACGGCTCGATGCCCAGCTCTTCGCCGAGGACGCGACGCGTCCTCTGGAACGCCCGCAGCGCGTCAGCAGTACGGCCAGAACGAGGCGTTGCCGCGCCCCACCCAGGGCCAGGGACACGCCGTCGTGTTCAGCCACGAGCGGTCCGAGTGCCTGGATCTCCATTCGCCTCCTCCCCCTTCATCCTCGCAGGCCACATCGGACGTCGGTCGGGAATCTTCCGTCGGCGACCGGAACCCGGCGGGGTGGTTCGGAGACCCGACGTCAACGTCCCTGAGTGGCGTCGATCGTTCCCTTCTGACAGACTGTGCACGGACCCCGCCGCACGTCCCTACCCCGACGAGGAGCACCCCAGTGCCCGCACCGTGCATCAGCCCCGACGTTCGGACCACGCCACGATGCGTCGCCGTGACGGGGGACCGCCGATGATGCGGGTCACGACGACCCGACGGCAAGAGGTGTTCCTGTCGTGGGTCTCGGACGTGCTCGTCTACATCGTCGTCCTCAACCTCTTCGTCGAGTTCAACGACGCCATCGTCATCGACTCGTTCTGGATCTCGATCCTCACCGCCGTGCTCCTCAAGGCCCTCCTTACGATCGTCGTCGGCCTCGAACACCGCGTCGGGGAGTTCTTCGACGAGCGGGGCAGCTCGGCGGCCCACGTCGTCGGAATCGTCGTCAAGTTCGTGATCCTGTTCACATCGAAGTTCATCATCCTCGAGGTCGTCAACTTCGTCTTCGGCGACCACGTCGAACTCGGCCACTTCGTCGACGTGCTGGTGCTCATCGTCGCGATGATGGCGGCCAGAGCCATCCTCGCGAAGATCTACGCGAGCCTCGGCGAGGACTGACCGCCCCGAGCGAACGGCAAGGGGCCCCTAGGGTCTCGTCTCCAGGGGGAGCTCGATCGATGCGGCCGTGAGCCGGCGAACCTTCCACGTCGCGGCGAACAGCGGCTCCGATTCGACGAGTTCCACGACCGCTCCGGAGAAGCCGACCTCACCGTCCGGGGTCCCGTAGACGAAGGTCGTGTCGACACCGTCGTAGGCAGCCGTCAACTCACCTTCGGGAAGGGTCGAACGCAACGTCTCGAGGTCCGTCGTCGCAACGAGTGCGCGGATCGTGTCGACCAGTTCGACGTCGACGGTCGTCGTTGCTTCGACCTCTCCGGTGCCACCCGTCCGGACGAGTTCGACGGTCCCGTCTGCGTGGACGACGTACGTGGGGCAGTTCGGGCCCATCATGAAGCATCCGCCCTCGTCGATGATCGTCACCACGACGGTGTCGGGATCTGTGGGGGCGACGGTCGTGGTCGTGTCCGTGGTCGCCGACGCGCACGCGGAGATGAGGAGGCCGATTGTGATGACCCCCGTCCATTTCATGAAGCTCAGACGCTCACGGACTCCCATCCGGTTCCCTGCGACGGCGCCACACCTCGCTGCCGTCGGCACCGAAGTTCCGGTGGAGCGACGCGTAGGTCGGCGCGATCTCGACCCACAGCAGCACGGGATCGTCGGGTCCGCGGTAGAAGTCGGTGAGTTCGAAGGGCAGGCAATCGGCCTCCCACAGTTGGCGACAACGGCGCTCGTCGTCGACGAGGCTCGGCTCCCCGCGTACGAGCAGCATGTCGTTGCCCGTCTCTTCGCTCACTATCCAGTGCAGCATCACGCCGCTGCCGGCGCGCAGGTTCCGGCCCTTGACCGACTTCCGCGATATGGCGACAACGATCAGATCGTCGACGAAACCCGGGGAGACCACTGCGAGATGCGGGTCACCGTCGGGGCGGACGGTAGCGACGAAGCAGTCCGGTCCGAGCCGCTTCGCATGGTCGACGACCGAGGACCAGCTCTCCAACCTGAGCGGCGACGGCGGGACGGGTTCCATCGCCGTGATCCTACCAGGCCTTCCACACCGGCACTCGAAGATGCCGGGCACCCGGCTCATCGCGGCGAGCACCCGCCGCCGATCGGTCGTCCGCTACGGCCTCTTGAAAATCGCATGCCCGCCGACCCGACGCCAGCGCACGGCCCGATGTCGCTCCCCCGATTCCGCGTCGACGACGCTGCCCCACTCCCACGTCGCCCTCCCGTCCGGCCCAGAGAAGCTCCAGGTCATCTCGAAGACGCCGGCCGCACCCTGAACGGATCGCACCCGTAGCTGCGACGGCCAAGCATCGGCGGTACCCGCTGCGATCCCGTCCGCCGCCTCATTGAACACTCTCACCGCGTCACGAAGAAGCTGCCGCTCGGAAGCAGACAGTTTCCGGTAGTCGGCTTTGAAGGAGTTCGATCGTTCGTAACGCATCACCGACGACGATCAGGACTCGAGATCGTCGAGGAGTCCGCCGACGTCGTCGAACGACGCCGAGCGCCCCCGGGCGAAGTCGTCGTCCGCTTCGCGCTCCATCGTCTGCCACCGCTCGGTCCAGAACCATGCCTGGTCGGCGTCGACGAGAACCTTCGGCGTCATGATGATCCTCCCGTCCTCGACGTGACACTCGAAGACGGCACCGGCTTCGACGTGCGCCGCCTCGCGCACGTCCGCCGGGATCGTCACCTGACCCCGTTCGCGCAGAGTCGTGGTTGCTGTCGGCTGCGTATCGCTGCTCATGGCCTGCATCGTATTGACTTTTCTTACTTTCTGATAGTGCGAAATTCGTTTCTCTTGTGGCCGTCGACCGGCTGTGGAACCGCGTTGTGTCGGCGCCCATGGCCGGCTCACCGCACCGGCGATGGCTCTCCTGCCGAACGCGGGTCGGACTTCATGCACCGTATGGCATCTCGCACCGCGGATCCAGACCTCCGATCGAGGGTTCCGGCTTCAACCCCGAAGGTCCGGCATCCAGTCGAGGAGCCCTTCGGCGTACGTGAAGTAGTCGAATCCCTCGATCCCTCCGTCGATCTGAACGAGCGACCACACGACGTTCCAGCACAGATACGGCGGGATGAGCGCATCGAGGCCGCGCCGTGCTTCGGGCGTCACCGATCCGAAGTACGACTCGAGCAGCAGGTCGCGCCCGGCGTCGTCCAGCGTGTACCCGATGCCCGCCAGGTCGTACATCGGGTCGTTCATGCCCGCGTACTCCCAGTCGATCAGCCACAGCCTTCCGTCGTGGAGGAAGTTCAGGTGGTACGGGTCGTTGTGGCAGAGCACCATCTCGTGTTCGAGCGGCCGGGGGCGCGCGGTTCTCGATGCGTCAACGAGGTCGAGGAGCGGCGCGAGCCGGGACGGCAGCGGCGTGCCCTTCTCCTCGAGCCGCCGCATCCACCGGGCGATGTCGGCGTACGGGTCGAACACGCCGTCGACGCGACCCAGACCGTGGACCCGGCGCAGCATGGCCGCGAGATCTGGAACCGTGGCGGGCGAGGTGAACTCGTCGATGCTCAGCGCATGCGCATCGGGGATGAACCGGGTCGCGGCGTGCCCGTCGGGCAGAACGAACGCCGCGACCGGCGGGGTGATGCCCGCGGCTTCGACGATCTCGAGCACCGCCTTCTCCCTCACCCGATCGATACCGAGCACGGCGCTGTTGTCCCCCGCTATCCGGATCACGAGCCGGGCGTCGGTGTCGCCGACCAGGTAGTTTCGGTTGGAGAGGCCGCCGGGGAGGGGAACGATCCGCAGGTCGGCCCGGCCGGCGAGTTCCGGGACGCGAGCGGCGACGTCGCGCACGATCGTGTCGTCACCGGTGGTCGCCATGTGCCGGAGCGTACTCGGCGCGGCGTTCGGATAGGATCGGATCATGAGACTCAACGCGATCGGAATCGTCTGCCACGACGTCGCGGCGTCGCTGGCGTTCTACCGGATGGTCGGCGTCGACTTCCCCGAGTTCGACCCCGATGCGGGCCACTACGAAGCGGACCTCGGCGGCGGTGTGCGCCTCATGCTCGACTCAGAGGCGGTGATGGCGTCGTTCATCGACGACTACGAACCGCCGGCCGGCAACGACCGGGTCGGCTTCGCCGTCGAATGCGACTCCCCGGCCTCCGTCGACGCCGCCTACGCGCAACTCGCCGAGGCCGGGCACCCGGGGGTGCGCGAGCCCTTCGACGCGTTCTGGGGCCAGCGGTACGCCACCGTCGCCGACCCCGACGGCAACCACGTCGACCTCTACGCCGCCCTCTGAGCGCCGCGGACACCGGATGCCCCCCTGCGAACTCGCCGAGCGAGTCCGCGTCCCCCCGCTCCCTCCGGTCCCGGGGGGACATGAACGGGGAGGCCGACGGTGCCGTCTGGATCCACGGCTTCCGGCTACGCGTAGCAGGACGGCGATCTCCATTCCGCCAAGCCCCCTTCTTCCTCCCCCGGAGCCTGGATCCACGGTTTGTGGGTGATAGTTTGGTGAGTGTCCCTTGTGGTGTCT
>JAOZRW010000141.1 GCA_029939995.1 Acidimicrobiia bacterium
GTTCGATCTGGAAGGGTTCAAAAAGAAATATATCGTCGAGCGCAGCGACGGGCTTTACGAGATCTTTCTGATCATCGAGGGGATCCACTGTGCGGCGTGTGTCTGGCTGAACGAGAAGGTGCTCCACCAGACCCCCGGCGTCGTCGAGGCGACGATCAACTATACGACCAACAAGGCCCATGTGGTCTGGGATCCCGAAGAGATCAAGCTCAGCCAGATCATCGAGAAGATCCGGGCCATCGGTTACAACGCCTACCCCTACGATCCGAAGATGCAGGAGGAGCGGGCCAACAAGGCGCGCCGCGACTACTACGCAAGGCTGCTGGTGGCGATTTTTGCCACGATGAACATCATGTGGATCGCCATCGCCCAGTACACGGGGATGTTCACCGGGATGCGCAGCGACGTGAAGCAGGTGCTCAACATCGCCGAGTGGGTGCTGGCGACGCCGACGCTCTTCTACAGTGGATGGGTCTTTTTCCGGGGGGCCTGGTACGGTCTGAAAAACCGCTTCATCAACATGGACGTGCTGGTGGCGACGGGGGCCACGCTGGCCTATCTCTACTCACTCTGGGCGATGGTGACGGGCAAGGGCGAGGTCTATTTCGATTCGGTGACGATGATCATCACTTTCGTGCTTTCGGGTAAATATCTGGAAGTGCTGAGCAAGAAGCGGGCCGCCGACACGATGGACGCCCTCTCCAACGCTCTGCCGACGGAGGTGACGGTGGTGGAGAACGACGAGAAGGTGATGATCCCCGTCGAGGAGGTGAAACCTGGCGACATCATCGAGATCCGTCCGGGCGAGAAGGTGGCGATCGACGGAGTCGTCGTAGCGGGCGAGGGGAGCTTCGACGAGAGTTCGCTCACCGGGGAGAGCGAGCCGATCTACAAACGTCCCGGCGACGAGATCGTCAGCGGATCCGTGGCGCTGGACGGCGTGGTGCGCTACGAGGCGACGAAGGATTACAGCTCCTCGATGCTGACGACGCTGGTGGGTCTGCTGGAGGAGTCTCTGACCAAAAAGCCGAAGATCGAGCAGCTGGCCAACGAAGTGTCGGGATATTTTTCGGTGACGATCCTCTCCATCGCGGCGCTGACCTTCATCGGCTGGTTCTGGATGAGTGGAGAGTTCGAGCGGGCGCTGGTGGTGAGCATCTCGGTCATCGTCATCGCCTGCCCCTGCGCCCTGGGGCTGGCCACGCCGGTAGCCACGCTGATCGGCATCAACCTCGCGGCGCGGCGCGGCGTGCTCTTCAAGGAGGCGGCCTTCATCGAGACGATGGCCAAGGCCGACACGCTGGTGCTGGACAAGACCGGCACCATCACCGAGGGCAAGCCCCACGTGGTCAGTTACGAAGCCTACGCCGATTACGATCCGAACTGGCTCTACGCCCTGGTCAAGAGCTCGATCCACCCCGTCAGCCACGGGATCGAAAGGTATCTCAAAGAGCATCACGAAAACCTGCGGGAGGTGCCGCTGGAGGAGGTGAAGCAGATCCAGGCCCGCGGTATCCGTGCACTCTGTGAAGGACACGAACTGCTGGGCGGCAACGGCAAACTGATGGAGGAGTTCGGCATCGAGGTGGACGGGGAGAGCGAATACACCCTCTTTTTCTTCGCCGTGGACGGTCGGGTCGTGGCGAAGTTCGAGCTGCGGGATCTGCCCAAGCCGGGAGCCAAAGAGGCGATCGAGGAGATCCGCGGCTCGCTGGGCGAGTTGCCGGCCGAGTTGCGAGGGCGGTTGGCCGAGGAGCACGAGATCACCGCCTACGACGCTGATGTGCTGGTCAACCAGGGCCGCGAGTTGGT
>JAOZRW010000142.1 GCA_029939995.1 Acidimicrobiia bacterium
AGAGCACCGGTTTCCTAAACCGGGTGTCGGAGGTTCGAATCCTCCCGAGGGCGCCGGCCGATTCTCCTTGTGTGGCAAGGGATTCCGGCGTTTCTGACGAGGAGCCCGAAGGTCTCGAATCGGCCGACTGTCCGTCTGGTGTCCGTCAGAGTCCGTGGGCTCGAGCGTCGAATCGGCCATCCGAGACCCCGCCACCGCGTCGCTTCGAGTTTCCGTCGCCGGGCGCGGCGCGTCAACGACACCGCCGCGAGCGAGGTCGACGATCCCTATCGGGGCTGGACACGCCGCGCGATCGCGACGCATCTGTGGGCGCGGTCGACGGCCCTGGACGCCGTGGAGAGCGGGATGTCGTCGGGGTCGTACTCCGCCTTCGTCTTCAGCGGGAGCAGCCGGCGCAGCTCCTTGGCGAGAGCGACGCCGTCTGTGCCCGCTTGCCCGAGGAGCACGAGCGCCTGATCGTGGTCCGGGCCCGTGGCCCGTTTCCCGAGCCGGGCACCGCACACGGCGTCGGCGGCGTTGATCGCGGCGTGGATCGCCAAACTCGTCGCTGCGATGCTTCGCTCGGCTTCGAGCTCATTCGCCGCTGCAGCCGCGTACTCCTCAGCCTTGGTCACGTAGATGCGCACCTGGGCGGCGGTGACGGTTCTGGTCCGTATGGGCTTAGCCACGAAGAGCTCCGGCGAGTTCGTCGATGCCGAGTCCGTACACGACGAGCCCGTCGCGGCGAACGTCGCGCCAGACCTGCCGTCGGCTGTCCAAGTGTCCGGCGATCTCGTCGGCGCCAACCTCGAACACTTCGACGCGGTTCCCGCTCATCCGAAACACCGCGCTGCTCCACTGTTCGACGGAAGCCGCCCACGCCTCGTCGGCCTCATCGACACCCGCCGGTCGTACGAGGATCGTATCGATGTCGCTGTGTGCGTCCGCTTCCCCCCGGGCGAACGATCCGAAGACGATCACCGATATCGGCGACACTGGAAGATCGCCGGCGATCCGCTCCATCGCCTTGAGCATCCCGTCTCGCGCCCGGGCGATCCGGAGCAGCGGCCCGGCGGCGATGTGCTCGGGGACGAGCCGGAACAGCGACGACGGAGGTACCTCCCGTCGCTCGACGAGTCCGAGTTCCACCAGATGCGGCAACACCCGAGACGCCTGAGCCACACTGACACCGGCCAGGCGGGCCACGGTCCGCAGGTTGAGCTCGGCGGTGGTCTCCACCAACACGGAGAGAACCCGACCCTGCACGCCGGGGATGATCGCTTCGATGGGGCGGGTGAAGTCCATGTCGACATCGTACACGACTATCCCTCATAAATGAAACGATTGTTTCTTCTACGCGACGGGCGTTCCTGCGTCGAGCGTGAGGAGTCCACCCGCCTCCGATGCGCCGCCCGCCCGCTCGATGTCCGCCACCGTCCGTCGTCGGGTGGCATCGAGGCGGTCGGCGAGCTCGTCCGCGTCGGAGGGGAACAGATGTCCGTAGCGGTCCATGGTGACCTGGATCGACGAGTGGCCGAGGTGGGTTTGGACGGCTTTGGGGTGGGCGTTCTCCGCGATCAACAGCGCGGCGCAGGTATGGCGCAGATCGTGCACGCGGAGCCCATCGAGGCAGACAGCTTCGATGGCGGGCCGCCAGAGGCGGCGATGGAAGTTGCCTCTGCGCATCGGCGTGCCGGCCGGAGAGGGGAACACCAGGGCGTCGGAATCGGTGGCGCCGTGGCCTGCGAGGTGTTCGGCCAGGAGGTCCCGTAGGAAGCCGGGGATCACCACCGTCCGCCGCTGATAGGTCTTCGTCGGGCCGAAGATGAGAC
>JAOZRW010000143.1 GCA_029939995.1 Acidimicrobiia bacterium
CGTCGGGCTCATAACCCGAAGGTCGCAGGTTCAAATCCTGCCCCCGCTACGAAGAGAACCCTTGGGACCCCCACAGATCCCGAGGGTTTTCTCGCGTTCGGGCCGAGTCGCTGAGACTCATGTCAAACCGTGTCAAGCGGTCGTCGTGTCGTCACCGATGGAACGCTCCAGGCTCCCGGTGAATGGAACGGTCGTTTCAACGCTCTACGCCGTGACGATCTCGTTCAACAGGTCGACGAGTTCGGTGCTCGAGAACATGCGTCGGGGTCGTCCCGCTTTCGTCCGGCGGGAGAAGGATCGTTCACCGAGAACACCGTCTTCGCTCAGTCGGGTGAGCGCCTCGTGGGCTGCTTGACGACTGACTCCGTACCGGTCTGCAACGGTGTCGGCATCGACGAGGGGATGGGTGGGGAGGTCCCGGACGACGCGGGCCGCGACCGAGTCGCCTCGCGCTCGCGACCGCTCGGCCAGCGAGGCGATCAGCGCGGTGAGGCGCTGTTCGACCGAGTGCATCCATCGGACCGCGTCCACGGTGGACGTCGCTGCGAACTCGATCCAGCGGTTGAGGTCACCGTCCTGGAACGATCGCAAAGCCGCGACGTATCTGTCGGTGTCCCGGCTCCACGGCACGGACACCGGGACGGGTGCCGGAATCTGTAACCGGCCTGCCAGCACGTGCTGGAGGAGCATCCTGCCGACTCGTCCGTTGCCGTCGATGAAGGGGTGGATCACTTCGAAGCGGGCGTGAGCGACCGCGGCCTGGACGACCGGGGCGACGTCGGTGCGGGCGGTGTATGCGGCGAGGTCCTCCATGAGATGCGGCACCTCTTCGGGAGGCGGGGGGATGAACGCTGCGTTGCGGGGCCCGTAGGCGTCACCGCCGATCCAGTTCTGTTGGGCCCGATAGGTGCCGACGTTCTCCGGGGCGAAGCGCGGGTGTCCCTCCATCAGGAGGCGGTGCCACCTCAGGTAGTCGTCGGTGGTGGCGGGATACGGTGTCTCGAGGGCGTCGCGTAGGCCTTCGAGGTTCCCGATGATGCGTTCGGCGATCGGGTCCCGGATCTCGTCGGTTGCCGCGACCTCGGCCTCGAGGATGCGCCGTGGCCCGATGGTGATGTCTTCGATGAGTGACGATGCGCTGGATTCCGATCGGTACAAGATGGCGGCGACGCCGGCACCGGGCAGCGAGGGGACGCTGCCCAGGGCTCGGGATGCTTCGGCGATGGCGAATGTCGTTGCTTCCGACGTGGAGATCTTGAGTTTGGCGATCGGTTTCGCAGCGTACGGTTCGAATTCGTAGGTCCGGCCCAGCAGGTCGGTCCAGATGTGTGTGGACACGATCGATCCTTTGAACAAGATAAGATATCTATATCTTGGCAAAACGCTGCTGTTTGTCAAGAGGTGTGATTGGCTCGCCACGAGGCGACGGTGTCAAACCCACGACAAACGAACTCGGACGGACCGGCCGTCACCGGTCCGGATGCAGGCGGATCAGTGCTGCCGACGCAGCGTACGGAGCGTCACCTGCCCGAACGGGACCGGACGGAGACGGATCATGAGGTGCAACCGATAACCCGAAGGTCGCGGGTTCAAATCCCGCCCCCGCTACGAAGAGAACCCTTGGGACACCCACATATCCCGAGGGTTTTCCGCGTAGCGCGGTTGCCTGTCTTGTCTCTTCTACCGGGGGTTCTACCGGCCTCAGCCGGTAGAACCCTCCGGGCGATCAGGCTTTCGAACATCCGGGCCGCTCGCTGACCACTTTGACCGGTATCCCGGCGGGGTCGAAGGGTGCATCGGG
>JAOZRW010000069.1 GCA_029939995.1 Acidimicrobiia bacterium
ACTGCAGACGAGCCGCACCGGCGCCGCACGGATGACGCTTGCTGCGATGGAGACCGGGACGCAGAACCTCTCGATCATCCCGGTCGGGATCACCTACGACAACAAGATCTCCGAACGACCGCGCGTCCTCGCAGCCGTCGGGCAGTCGATCACCGAGGATGAGATCCGGGCCCTCGCAGGGGACGGCGCCGTCGAAGAGGACAACCACCATCTCGTCGACGACGTGACCGAACTCGTGACCGATCGCCTCGGCGCGGTGTCTCCCAACTACGGATCGTTCGTACGCGAGCAGATGATGATGAACGCGGCGGCGATCCATCTCCGCACGGGGATGACCCGGGCGTTCGACGAACCGTCGATGGCGGAGCTCCGGTCCGTCGCTCAACAGCTCTCCGACGCTTCGAAGCCCCCGGATGGGCACCCGCTCGACGCGACCGCCCGGTACGAGTTCGCCGTCGCGTCGTGCGGAATCGAGGATCGGCAGATCCGGCCGAGGCCGAGCACCGGGGATCTGGCGAGGGTCGCGCTCCTCAAGGGTGTCGTCGTTCTCGTCCTCGCGCCGATCGCCCTACTCGGTCTGATCCCGAACCTGATAGCGATCCTGCTCGTCGTCGTTTCGGGCGCTCTCGTCAGCAAGCCGATGTCGAAGGGGACGATCCGGGCCATCACGGGGATCGTCGCGTTCCCCCTGACGTGGGCGATCCAGCTACTGATCGTCGAACCCGCATATCCCTGGCTCACCGTCCTGTTCATGGCGCTGGGTCTCGTCGTGCTGATCGTCGGCTTCAACCAACTCGTGGATCTGATCGAGGCGGTGCGGGATTGGTGGTCGTTCCACAACAGCGTCGCCCTCCTCCCTGAGTTGGATCAGATCCGGCGAAGCGCCGAAGAGGAGCTGTCGGCGGCTCTCGAAGGCTCAGAACCCGGTTGACGTTCATCCCGGGGCGATCGGTCCGGGCCCATCTTCCGCCGTGACGAAGTCGATTAGCTGCTCGACGGCGTTGACGAGCGGCGTCTCGACGTCCCGATACGTCGTGACCGCGGCGAGAACCGTGCTCCAGAACGGGCCGGGGTCGACGTCGAGGCCGAGACGCTCGATGACGCCTTCCTTCCACGGCCGGCCCGGCGGAACCTCGGGCCAGGCTTCGATGCCGAAGACGTCAGGCTTGATCGCCTGCCAGATGTCGACGTACGGATGGCCGCGTACGAGCACGGAGGGATGAGCCACGGTGCGGGCGATCCTGGACTCCTTGGATCCGTCGACGAGGTGATCGAGGAGTATCCCCAGTTTGCGGTCCGGGCCCGGGTCGAACCGGGCGACGGCCGTTTCCAGGTCGTCGGCGCCGTGGAGCGGTTCGATCACGATCGCCTCCTCCCTCAGGTCGTCGCCCCAGATCTTCTCGAGCAGCTCGGCGTCGTGGATGCCCTCGACCCAGATGCGGCTCGCCCTGGCGACGCGCGCGCGAGACGGGCCCGTGTCGATGGAGCCCGAAGCGGTGAGCTTCGCGGCAGTTGATCGGGAGGGGGCGGGCGCCCTGAGGGCGACGCGGCTGCCGTTGTGCATGAATGCGCCGTCCAGCGCCCGGAATCGCTCCGTGCGGCCGGTCTTGTCGACCAGGACGACGTGATCTCCCTGGGTGAACGCGTCGACGACTCCCGTGAAGTGCGACCCGGTATGGGTCAGACGCATCCCGGTCTGCACCTCGATCTCGCGGTAGGTCCGTTTCCGGAAGCTCTCGAGAATGTCGCCGTCGGCCCAGCGGTCGTGTTTCACCATTGCCGATGAGCGTAATCAAGGGGTGCCGGTCATCACCGTCACCTGCGGTGGTCGAGGTTGAAGTAGCCTTCGCGGCATCTGATCGAGGATGGATCTGCAATGCCGATGCAGGATGCGCCCGGTGACTCCCCGAACCGTGCCCATGTGGCGCGGGAGGCTGTGACGATGCTGGTCTACCTGGCCATCGTTCTGCTGGTGTTGCTCGCCGGCATCGGTGACGAAGAGGACGCTACCCGCCAGGTTGCCCTGATCTGGGGGACCGCCATCGGTCTCGGTATCGCCCACCTATTCGCCTTCCGGCTGACGGCGGTCGTGGCCTCCGGCGGCCGCCCGAGCGAAGAGGACCTTCGAACCGGGCTCGGTGTGGCTGCCGCCGTTCTCCTCGTTGCGGCGGTCGCCACCGTGCCCTACCTGTTCATCAGCGACCCGGTGAATGCGAGCACGGGCGCAAACCTGGTGTTGCTGGCGGTGATCGGTGCCGCCGGATACGGCGGCGCACGGAGAGCGGACCTCTCCGTTCCCCGGTCACTGTTGTACACAGGGATCGTCCTCTCAGCCGCCGCGGTTGTCGTAGCGATCAAGTTCCTACTCGCCCACTGACGACGAATCCATCTGAGTCGCGTGGCCCCGGCGAACATGTTGCGGCGGCCCGGATCGGCGATACTGGGGACATGGCGAAGGGAACACCCGCCGTCCGGGCGCTCGAACGAGCCGGTGTGGAGTTCACACTCCACCCATACGAGGTGCCCGAAAGCGCCGGTTCCTACGGCGAGATGGCCGCCGAAGCCCTCGGGGTGGAGCCCGGACGGGTCTTCAAGACGTTGGTCGCCATCGTTGACGGGGTCCCGGTCATCGGAATCGTCCCCGTCTCGGGACATCTGTCGCTGAAGCAACTGGCCGCGGCCGCCGCCGGCAAGCGTGCCTCGATGGCGGAAGCGGCCGACGCCCAGCGCCTCACCGGATACGTCGTCGGGGGTATCAGCCCGTTCGGCCGGCGCCGGGCCCTGCCCGTGTATCTGGACGATTCGGCATCCGGCTACGACACGATCCTCGTCTCGGCGGGTCGGCGCGGCCTCCAGGTCGAGGTCGCTCCCGACGACCTCATCGCCCTCACCGGAGCGATCGTCGCGCCGATCGGTCGGTGACCGGGCCTCGATCGGTGGTTGCCCCATCGCGTGATCGGCGACGGGCCCCCTCGATCGGTTTGCATGAGCCGGCGACGAAGCGTCCGGTTGGATCGGGAATCTCGTACATTGCGTCCGTGCAAGAGCCCAAACGACATCCCGGAGAACTGTGGTTCGCCATCATCGGAACCGTTCTCGCGGTGACGGTGCTTCCCGTCGTGGCGATCTACTTCCTCGACTACGTCGGGATGCGGCTGGTGACGGCGATCGTCGCGATCCTCGTCGGCGTCTACGTCGGGCGAGGCCTCATCAACGCCAGGGAGCGGGTCACGTCGATCGAGATCACCGCGGACCAGTTCCCCGAGGTCCACCAGCGCATCGAGCACTACTCGAAGGAGTTCGGGCTCCGGCGGACACCCCGGGCGTACATCGCCCAGGAGGGTGGCCTGCTCAACGCGTTCGCTTCCAAACACAACCGGACGAACTTCATCAGGATCAACGCCGACGTGTTCGAAGTGGGAACGTTCCATCTCGGCCCCAGACCGAAGGACCCGGCGGCGCTCGACTTCATCATCGCCCACGAGGTCGGTCACGTCGCGGCGGGGCACACGACGTACTGGTACACGTGGCTGTCGAGCTTCATCAACTTCATCCCGTTCATCGGGGCGGCACTCTCGCGTGCCAAGGAGTACACGGCCGACAACTACGCATACAGCGTCGTGCCCAACGGCATCAACGGAATCGTGTTGCTGAGCGGCGGGAAGTACCTCTACCCGATGGTCGACGGGGAGAGGATCGCGGAGCGCGCCACGACGGATCGGGGGTTGTTCCTCTGGTTCACGAACGCGCTCGCGACGCATCCGGTGCAGACGAAACGTCTCGCCGCCCTCTACGACCGGTCGCGCTCCGGGCGCCTCTTCTGAGAACCCGGATCGGCCCCTCCGGTTCCGGCGTTACAGCGTGTATCGCATGTCCCGGAACCGGGTGCGGAAGTCGATGACGGCGTCGCGCCACCGACCTTCGGGTTGCGTGTGCCCGTCGCGAACGATCTCCGCGATCAACACAGCGAGTGCCTCGAAGTCCGGTTCGTCCATCCCGTAGCGGGTCATCTCCGACGCGCCCATCCGGATCCCGCTGGCCGCGGTGAAACTCGGGTCGTCGTAGAGCGCCTGCGAGTTCGTGATCACGTTGTTCTCTTCGAGGATCTCGGCGAGTCGCACGCCTCGTGCTCGCGAGACCCGCAGCACGACCTGATGGGTGTCGGTGAATCCGTTCTCCGGATCGCCTTCGATCGTCAGGCCCTCGCGGTTGAGGGCTGCGGCGAACGCCCGCGCGTTCGCCATCACCTGCGGCGGGTACTGGTCGCGATACTCGAGCATCTCGTAGGTCGCCCCGAGCATGCCGAGCAGCGTTCCGAGGTGATGGTTGCTGACATGGCCGGGGAACGTGCGCGACTGGACGTGGCGCCAGAAGCCCTCGAACGGCGAACCCGGATCGATGTTGGAGAGGATCACACCGCGTTGCGGTCCGAAGAAGGTCTTGTGCGTCGACCCGGTGACGACGTCGGCGCCCTCGGCGAGCGGATCCTGGAAGTGCGGTCCGAGGAGGCCGAGCACGTGCGCCCCGTCGTACATGATGAGGGGCCGGTCCGGGTTGTCGACCCCGTAGTGGTCGTGGACGAAAGCGGCGATCGGCGCGACCGGCTCCTTGTGGATGATCACGCTGCGTCCGAACACGATGAGCGTCGGATTCGTCTCGGCGATCAACGCCTTCGTCGCCTCGACGTCGATGGCGAACGGAAGGTCCTCCCGCATCGGGAAGTGCTCGACCGCCGGCCGCTCCGTTCTCGGGTCCATGGCGACGTAGTTCTTGAGGGCCCCTCCGATCTGCGCGCTCAGATGCCCGCCCTTGTTCAGGTCGTGGACCAGAACCCGCTCGAGAAGCTCGGGGGAGCGGCGGCTCCTGAACCGGTTCCGGAACTGCTTGAGGGCGTCGTAGACGGAATCGTTGGCCATCTGGCCGCTGATCACCCGAGGCTCGACCTGGCTGCAGCCGAAGAACGCCCGCAGCGCGGCCCGCAGCTCTTCCTCCCGTTCCGTGATGAAGCCCGTTCCCTGGTAGTAGCGGACGTCCGCAGCGTTCGGGCCGAGGGCTTTCAGCCGGTTGTGCTCGTTGTAGCGCCCGGCCGGGTCGGAGCGACACAGATCGTCGACGAACGGCGACGTGCACTGCTCCGACGGGATGAGGTTGATGCACTCCTCCCGGCGCCAGCGGGTGTTGGCTGCGCTGTCCTCGCGCAGACGCGCCGCCCGGGCCGGCAGATCCGCCGTGTCGAGCACCGGTCCCGGCTCGATCGGCTCGAACCCCGGATAGGGGCGTACGAAGGGCGCGGTGGGCCAGACGTTGCGCTGCACGAGTTCGGCGTTCATCGACCGACCGCGGGCATCGACGACATCGAAGACGACGGGGACGTCCGAGCGGTAGCGGATGTCGGATCGGACGAGGGCGAGTCCGATGGGTCGCATCCCGTGTTCCTCACTCGGAACGGCGTCGATGCCCTCACCCTCGAACCGCGCGTACGGCACGCTGGTTCCCGACGTGACGTACCCGACCCGTTCCCCGTCGAGGAACATCTCGTACCCGGCCCGCAACGGCTTGCGGCCGTCGAAGACGGCGATGGGCTGCACGAGATGGCTGAGCCGCCGCTCCTCGGGTGGGACGGTCATCTCGTCCCGCTTGATCAGCTCGTACTCGGCTCGCTGACGGGCGAGATCCTCGTGTCCGATGAAGTCGGAACCTCCCCGGCGGACGCCGAACGTCGCCAGCGAGTTCGCGAAGATCGGGATGTCGTTTCCGTCGATGTCGGGGCCGAGTTCGTGGCCGTAGAGGGGCAGACCGGCTTCGAGCCGCAGCGAATCGCGGGCCGCGAGGCCGTTCGGTGTGGCTCCGGCGGCGACGAGGCGCTCCCACAGTTCGATCGTGAAGTCGGCCTCCGGGAAGAGCTCGAAAGCGGAGGACTCGCCGGTGTATCCGGTGCGGGCGATGATGAGACGATGCCCCTCGACGTCGGAGACGCGAAGCTGGTTTCGCTTGTTCTCCGGGAGATCCACCGGGCCGAACGCCCCGAGGAGGATCTCCGTTGCGGCCGGGCCCTGGAGAGAGATCATGCCGAAGTCGTCGCTGACGTCGATCATGACCGACCCGGCGGGGCTGTGATCGATGATCCAATCCCAGTCCTTCTCCCGGTTCCCCGCGTTGACAACGAGGAGGTAGTCGTCCTCACCGATGCAGTACAGGTATGCGTCGTCGACGGCGCCGCCGGTCTCGTTGCCGATGAACGTGTAGTGGGCCTCACCCGGGTCGAGACCGCGCGGGTCGTTCGTGAGCACGTGGCCGAGCTGGCCGAGAGCGTCGGGTCCCGTGAACCGGTAGCGGCCCATGTGGGCCACGTCGAACAGGCCGGCGGTCCGGCGAGTCGCGAGATGCTCCGCGATCGGGCCCGTTTCGTACTGGACGGGCATCTCCCAGCCGGAGAAGTCGACGAGGGTGCCTCCGTGGCTGCGGTGCCATTCGAAGAGCGTTGTGCGGCGAAGAGGGGTCGAATCGTTCATGCCCACGAGGCTAGTGCTCTGTCCACGAACCTCTGCGC
>JAOZRW010000144.1:0-792 GCA_029939995.1 Acidimicrobiia bacterium
ATTTTGTGCTAAATTCTGCTCTGCAATGAAAAAATCATTTCCTGCCGTTCCTGTCAGATTATCTTTACCCAATGTATAATATTTTGTAGCCATATCTACTTTCCTTCTATTGTTTTGATGTACTTATTTTAATTATAACACTTAATAATTTTAATTTCAATAGCTGAGGTGTGATTGGAACTGTCGGTTTGAATGGGCGATTTGAATAGATGTTCAAATATTGTTAGGTATATGAATAAGTTTTTTTAGGGGGTTATAAAAAGGTAAAAGCCTGGAATAACCGGGCTTTTATGAAGAAATAAGAAGAAGCATTATAGGCAACTTCTCAAAATAAATTATCCTACGAAGTCGAAGTTATCCTGACTTAGTGCATCAGCATCTACACCATCAAGTACAATTTGCATATCATCTGTCAGGTCATTACCTGTATCATTAAAATTGATATAAAGCGTATCGTTACCTTTCAGGAGTCCTGCACTATCTTCGCCTGCAGCAGCCAATGCCGACTGAAGATCTGCCTGTGTATCAAATGCACCTACATAATTTATATCATCCAGTTCAAGAACACCAGCAAGGTTAATCTTATCATTCGCAGCTTCGAAACTTGTTACTGTATCTTTATTGGCAGCGTCTGATTCAGTTGTATCTGCGTATACAATTGTATCTACTTTACCGTCATTTGCCCCAAGGTCGATCGTATCTGCACCTGCACCACCGGTTACTTTATCCATACCGAGTCCGGCATCGATAGTATCATCGCCGCCAAATCCATAGATCGTATCTCCGCCTGCA
>JAOZRW010000144.1:802-1772 GCA_029939995.1 Acidimicrobiia bacterium
ATGCTGGTTGTCATTATCTGCATAGATGACATCTTTTCCGTCACCAGTGGTGATCTTATCTGCACCGCCACCTGCGTGTACTTCATCATTACCTGCACCTGTGTCGATGGTATCGATTCCGCCTTTTGATTCTACATAGTCATCACCTGCGCCTGTGGTGATCGTATCTTTACCTTGTGCAGTCGTGATGGTATCGTCACCGCTTCCTGTGGTGACAGTCTTATCTTTGCCTCCGCCGATATTGGCTTTGGTGAGTTCCGCTTCGACACCGGCTGTGTTATCAGAAGTAAGTGTGCTTGCCTCAAGGGTTGTACCATTAGCAGTAAGGTCTACTTTGGCATCACCCGAGACATTGATGGTATCAAGTTGTCCCGTCCCATCAAGCTCTATGGAGTGAGTCGGTATAAAGGAATCTTCCATATCCTGGTCAACTGCAGCAATATTGATCTCCTCGACTTCACCCTTTAAACCTACATTATAATCAGAGTCTGCAGCATTTACTGTGGTAAGATTTACCACATCATCTGCAGCGGTATCTGCATCGATGAGGTCTACTACAAGTTTACCTTCACCGCCCGTGAGGGTGACGTTGACACCGGTGGTGACACCTGTGAGGGTATCGGTTCCACCTACACTGCCTACGATCTTGACATCGTTGATATTGTCGAATTTGGCCATATCGAAGGTTTGGTCAACATCACTGTCACCATCGTCGAAGATATCCATCTTTTCGAAGTTGCTGACAGGGGCATCGTCTGCAAGACCGGAGAGGCGATCGACCTCTATGGATGTCAGGCCCAGTGTGTCTATACCGGCTCCGCCGTCCAGCAATGCACTGTAGATACTTGGTTCACCATTGTCGATCAACTGTCCATGAACATAGACTGTATCATCACCATCACCGGCAATAATGTGTGAATCTTCTACATTTCCTGAAACGAAAATCTCATCATTGCCATTACCACCATCG
>JAOZRW010000070.1 GCA_029939995.1 Acidimicrobiia bacterium
GCAAGACGCGCTCGACGGCACCTGGGCTCCGCCGGAGATCGTCCGCCTCAAGTAGACGGACCGTCGAAGCATCCGTCTCCGATCGATGGGGACGACGAGTACCGGAGAAAGGGCCCGGAGGACCACACGGTCCGCCGGGCCCTTCTCGCTCCCCGAAGCCTCGGCAGCTCGCCGACCGTAATCTGGCCGACAGCGGCTCGCGCCGTCCGTAGCTCACGCGAGAGGTAGCGCCATGCAACAGGTTCGACTCGGCCTCACCCAGACCCGCTGGACCGGCGACCGGGACTCGATGGCGGAGGTCCAGGCCGGCCTCGTCGCCGAGGCCGCCGAACGGGGAGCAACGATCGTGCTGCTCCAGGAATTCTCGATCGGCCCCTACTTCGCCGGCACGACCGACGACGCGGGGTTCGCGTGGGCCGAGCCGCTCCACGGCGGTCCCTCCGACCGGGCGTTCTCCCGGATCGCTCGCGACAACGGCGTCACGCTCATCGGGAGCCTCTTCGAGGTCGACGACGCCGGAGACCACTGGGACACGGCAACGATCCACGACCGCGACGGCACGCTGACCCACTTCACCCGCAAGGTCCACATCCCCTCGGGGACCGGATACCACGAGAGCCACTTCTTCAGCGGCGCCGACGACTACCCGGTCCACGATCTGGGCGGTGTGAAGGTGGCTGCGCCTACGTGCTACGACCAGTGGTTCCCCGAGGTGGCTCGTATCTACGCCCTCGAAGGCGCCGAGCTCATCTGCTATCCGACGGCGATCGGCGGAGAGCCCTCCGATCCGGGCTTCGACAGCCGACCGGCGTGGGAGACCGTGATCCGCGGCCACGCCATCGCGAACGGCGTGTTCGTCGCGGCGGCGAACCGGACCGGGACGGAGAACGGCAACACGTTCTACGGGAGCAGCTTCATCTCCGATCCCACCGGGGAAGTGATAGCGCGGGCGTCCCGGACCGGAACCGAGACTCTTGTCGCCGACCTCGAGCCGCGCGTTCTCGAGCACTGGCGACACACGTTTCCCCTCCTCCACCAGCGTCGCCCCGGCACCTACGGGAGGATCATCCTGCCCGCATCCGGCGATGTCCCCCGGTGGCTGCACGACGAGACAGACTCGTCCACCTGATCGGCCCGGTCGGCACGGTGTGCGCCGACTGCACGAGCCGACCAGGGACGTGCTTCATCCAATCCGCGTCTTGTCGCTCGCTCCCCAGAGCGCGGCAGATCGCGTGAGCTTCTCCGCCGGACGACCGGCAGGATCACCAGCGGGGAGCATGCGCGGTGCCGGTACCGCCCTTCGAACTGGAGAGGGCCAGGACGTCCACCGCCGCGATGTCATCCGAGAGATCCCCGAACCGTGCGACGACGGCGGCCACACGAGCCGTCGCGAACGGCGACGGCTGTTTCTTCTGCCCGAAACTGAACGCCCCGAATCCCCGGTAGCACGACCGCGGCGTGACCTTCCCCTCCCTATCGACGTTGTACGCCGCGACACAGGCGACGAGTTCCGCCGCCGCTGCCCGGTCGCTGGGATCGGCGTCTCCACTCCCCCACACCGCCGGGTACCTCCCGATCGTGTCGAGGAACCACAGGATCCCGTACCAGTACGGCGGCCACTTGACGGTCTTGAACCCGATGCCGTGGCCGAACAGATACGGCTTGTGCTCCCCACGACCGCGCCAGACGCCGAGCAGTGTGGACGCAACGGCGTCGAGACCGTCGGGCTGGTCGCTCCGTGGAAGGTGAGAGAAGGTGCGCATCGCCTCGAGCGACACCTGGGGACACATGTCGGCTTTGCGCCCGGGGCCCCGAAATCCGGTGGTTGCGTCCGGCAGGCAGCGCCATGCCGGACCCTGGGCCGTAGCGGTGAGGTCCTCGGCCATGAGATCCAACGCCCGTCGAACCGCAGGACGCGATGAGCGCCCGAAGCGGACCAGCACCTCGGTGATCGCGTGATGGTCGCAGAGCAGTGAGCTCCAGGCACCGTCCGGTGTGACACGGCTGACGGCGTTCGTGGCGAAGCGACCGGAGTCGATCGCGTTGGCCTCCATCTGATCGAGCACCGACTCGATCCTCGGATCGTCGCCCGCCGACAAACCCATGTCGGCAAGGAGGTTCAGGAGGTTCGGGGCGAACGCCGGGCTCGCATGCCCCGAGAGCTTCTGGGCCGACTCCCAGTCGGGGAGCCGCTCGATCAACTCGTCGGTCGACGGATCTGCGAGTACCTCTGCGTGCACGGCCGCGATCTCTGCAGCCGGGACGGAATCGTCCGCCAGCTGGGTGAGGGTGACCCATCGAGCCACCGGCTCATCGGAAGCGAGGAGCCACGGCCTGGGGTCGGCTCCGAAGATCCGTGTCCATGCGCCTTCGTCCAAGACCCGATCCTTTCTCGACCAAGAAGTGAGCCGAAGCGGCCGTGTCGACTTCCTTCGAGGATACGCGCAGAACCGACGCGATGTGTCTCAGCGACCGCGACGGAGCATCTCGGCGGCTTTCTCGGCACTCTTCTCCCGGGCAGCTGATTGCTTGGCGGAGGCGACCCGTCGCACGTGGTACCTCCGGTGCGACGGACTCGCCGACTCGAACGCGTCGCGAGCCTCCGGGTCTCCGTCGAGCGCCCGCTCGAACTCGGGCGGCATCGCGAGGCGTTTCGCCAACCGCGGCTACTACGGGTCGGTCAGCCACAACGTCAAGGCGACCTACGTGTACTACCTGGGATGGTTCGATGGCAATCCGGCGACTCTCCACCCGCTTCCGCCGGTCGAGACCGCCCGCAAGCGGGTCGAGTACATGGGCGGCAGCGATGCGATCCTCGAACGTGCACGACGGGACTTCGACGCCGGGGAATACCGGTGGGTGGCCCAGGCGCTCAACGACGTCGTCTTCGCCGATCCGGACAACGCGGCGGCCAGGGATCTCCAGGCCGACACGTTCGAACAGCTCGGGTATCAGGCGGAGAACGGGACGTGGCGTGACTTCTACCTCCCGGGGGCGGAAGAACTCCGGGACGGTGTGCAGGCCGCGGCGGCGCCGCACACCGCCAGTCCCGACATGCTCGACAACATGTCGATCCCCATGTTCCTCGACCTCCTGGCGATGCGCCTCAACGGCCCGAAGGCGGCCGGGGTGTCGTACCGATTCAACATCGTCTTCACCGACACGGACGAGTCCTACCGTCTCGAGGTCGCCGACGGTTCGGTGACGATCGATGGGAACGGCGATGCGTTCGCCGCCTTCCTCGGCCTGCTCGACGACTTCGATTTCTGGTTCAACATCGTCACGCCCTGACGACACGTCGACGCGAGGGGTGGCCACGTACAGGGCCCCAGACCCGCGTCGCATCAGGAGCGGGTCCCTGTTCGGTACAGTGCACCGGAGGAGCATCTCATGGAACCGAACCTGACCCCAGACGAAGCGCGTGCAGCCGATCCCGACCGGCTCGTGTTCCTCACCGACGGTGTCATCGCGATCATCATGACGATCCTCGTGCTCGAGATCCACGTGCCGGAACTCGGGTCGGGCCAGTCGCTCGCCGAGTCGATCATCGAGGCGCGCCCGACGTTCGTCTCGTTCGTGATCAGCTTCCTCCTCGTAGGCATGTTCTGGACGATGCACAAGCGCACGTTCAGCCGGGTGCGGTACATCGATCACAACTCCACATGGCTGAACCTGCTGTTCCTCCTGGCGCTGGCGGTCGTGCCGTACGCGTCCTCTGCGCTGGGCCGCTACCACTCGGAGCCGGTCGCCCTGCACCTCTACGGCGTCGTCATGATCTCCGCGTCCCTGCTCTACCTCACTCTCTCCGTCTACTTCCACTCCCATCCCGGCCTGCTGTGGGAAAGAGAGACGAAGGAGAGCCATCGCCACACGGTGATGATGAGCTGGGCAACGATCGGCGTGTATCTGGCTGCGATGCTGACGGCGACCTGGAACACGACCGTCAGCCTCGCCCTTTTCTTCTCGATCCCGTTCCTCTACTTCGCCGCCGTCGCCTTCATGCGGTCAGACGAGCGCATCCGCAGGACCGACGACGACCTCGTCTAGCAGCGAGACGGCACCGACGATCGGCATGACTCGCCGGGTCTTCACGATGTCTTCCGGTCGCGGTTCGTCGACGTTTCGTGCCGGTGGGCCATGCGCCAGCGGGCGACGCGGGTCCTGCTGTGGCACCGCGGGGAGCAGTAGGCGCGGTTCGCCGCCGGGGACGTGTCGACGAACACATCGACGCAGGCGTCTGCGTCGCAGATACCGAGCCGGGCAGAACCGGCCTCGTCGACGAAGTCCACGAGGGCGGCGACCGCCGCCGCGGACAGGGAGCTCCCCCCTCCGGAATGCATCCACACCAGCCGTCCGTCGGCCCCCAGTCGGTGCTCCAGACCGAGTCCATCCGCGAGTCGGTTCAGCCGGTCGGGCGCCGACACCGGATCGGCGAACACGCCGTGCAGCTCGTTCGCGAGGGTGACCAGTTCGTCTCGACCGGCGTCGAACGGTTCGAACGCACCGACCACCGGGTAGGGGTCACCCGTCTCGCCGGCGACGCGACGGGTCTCGTCGGCGTACTCGTTGACGAGATCAACGATGGCGGCGAGCGGAATGTGATCGACGGGAATCATCGAGGACAAGCGTAACAGTCTGCCTGTGGCTTGCCTGTTACGCTCGGCTAGGGTTGTCCCCCGACACGCTCAGGAAAGGACGTCACCGTGATCGCCCGCATCTGGAAGGGCGAAGTGCCGCTCGAACGATCCGACGAGTACCTGGAACGGATGCGCACCGTCGCGATCCCCGACTACCGGTCCACGGAGGGCAATCGCGGCGCCTACGCCCTCCGCCGGGTCCACGACGATCGTGCCGAGTTCCTGATGCTCACCTTCTGGGATTCGCTCGAGTCGATCGAGGCGTTCGCGGGCGAGAACGTCACGGCCGCCAAGTACTACGACTTCGACGCCGAGGTTCTCCTCGAGATGGTCCCCGACGTCGACCACTACGAGCTTTTCGACGAGTAACGGCACCCGTCATCGCCGAGCACGACCGCCCCGGTACGTGGCGTACCGTTCCACAGCGTCTGCCCGTTCCCACCCGACTCGACGGGATCACTCCTCCGGGGCCGTTGCCGGACGTTCCTCGACGCGGCGCATCGTCAACGCCAGGATCCCGAGCGACAGGATCCCTGCCGCGGCGAACACGGCCGTGCCGACCGCCTCGGAGATGGTTCCCGAAGCGGCGGCGGTCGCCAAAGCGATGCCGGCGACGACGGCAGGAGCCGACACGACCACCATCGCCCCGAGTTCGGCGGAGACGGGGGATTCGAGGTCGGGGTCGGTCAGCGCCAGCAGGGCGAGGCCCGAAGCGACGGTGCCGGTGACCGTGCCGAAGAGCGCGAGCGATCGTTCCGTGCGCCAGTCGTCGAGCCATCGTCTGGCGATCGCGATCACACCGATCGTGGCCGCCACGGCGCCCGCCACGACGGCGATGAGCGGCCAGATGACGCTGCTCACCGCCACCCACGTGAGCGATCCGAGGATGGCAACCGTCAACCCGTCGATGGACACCACCGTCACCTGCCTGGTCTGGGCACCGTCGATGGACACCCCGGCCGCTCCCAGTATCCGTCGTGCAGCCATGCCGACCAGGAGCGTGACGAAGAAGAGGACACCGAGGACGAGGTCGACCAGGCCGGGAGCCACGGCCCCGAGACCGTGGAGCACCGCCTCGTAGACGGCGATGTACCCGGCGACGATCGCCGCGCCCGTGGCCAGTGTGCCGGCGTCGAACCGGTAGGAGCTGCCGACGACGCCGACCCTGCGCGTGCGTCCTCGGACCGCGAACAAGCCGCCGACGTAGGCGATGACGAAGCCGACGGAGGCGACGGTGGCGCCGATCGACGCAGCGTCGGTAAACCCGTAGTCGGCTTCCCAGAGGCGGCCGATCGACAGGGCCTGGCCGGGCCCTTCGTTGAGGCCCATCGGGGCGAGGAAGCCGAATCCGGGGGCGAGCGAGCCGATCAGCAGGGCGATGAGGCCGCCGGCGGCGGCCTGGAGGGAGAAGGTCGTCCACTGGCCCATGCCCATCCACAGGGCGCCCTTGCGGAGCTTTGACTCGCCGAGCGGGGTGAGGCCGATGGCGAGGAACGAGATGCCGAACAGGTGGTAGGCGACGTCCTGCCAGACCTCGGGTGTTCCGGGAAGGACATCGAACGCTCGGAGCGCGAGGGCGACGAAGCCGCCGAGGATGGCGGCGGGGACGACGGCCGTCAGAGGGCCCCGTGCGGGGATGGCGCGGCGGAGCAGCCAGCCCACCAGGAGGAGGACGGCGGTGCCGATCAGGGCGACGATCATCGGTACAGGTGCTGGAGGAACGCCGAGACGACGGCGGCTCTCATCGCCGG
>JAOZRW010000145.1 GCA_029939995.1 Acidimicrobiia bacterium
CCGCTCTGTCCGCCGCAGCCCACGAGACCGCCGTGCCGGTCGCCTACATCACGAACGGGACGAACTACCCCGACGCCATCTCACTCGGCTCCGTCGCAGCCCTCCGCTCCGCACCCGTGTTGCTGGTCAACGAAGGCATCCCGACCGAAACCAGGGACGAACTCATTCGCCTGTCACCGAGAACGATCGTCGTCGTTGGGGGTCCGGCTGCCGTCTCGGAGAGCGTCGCGACGCAACTCGCGGCGTACGCGCTCGAGCCGGTCGAACGGATCTCCGGGCACGATCGCTATGCAACCTCAGCGGAGGTCTCACGTTCCTTCTTCACCCCCGCCGCAGCGAACGAGGTGTTCCTCGCGTCCGGTGAGGCATCGTGGGATGCCCTCGCTGCGGGGACGGCCGCAGCAGCGTCACCCGGTCCCGTGTTGCTCACGCGTTCCCAGGGTCTCCCGGCGGTCGTGCGCGACGAGATCGTGCGACTGGATCCGGCCCGGGTCGTCATCGTCGGTGGCCTCGAGGCGGTCTCTCCCGCCGTCGAGCAGGCGGTTCGAGATCTCGGATTTGCCGTGGAGCGTGTGGCCGGCACCGACCGGTACGACACGTCCGCTCGTCTCTCGATCCGGGCGTTCCCGGCGACTCCGGTACCCATGCTGTTCGCTACCGGCGAGAACTACCCCGATGGGCTCACAGCGACCTCGTACATCGGTGCTCGAGGCGGATCGCTCCTCCTCACCCGCCCCACGGATCTGCCGCCCGCCGTCGGCTCCGAAGTCGCCCGCCTGAGCGGTCGATGATGCCCCGGACGATCCACCATCGCCGAACGGCACGCGTGGGACTCGCTAGTAGAGTCTGAGGACGCATGCGGCTCCTCTTCGACGTCTTGCATCCCGGTCATGTGCACTTCTTCCGTCACGTCATCGCAGAGATGACGGACCGCGGGGATGAGGTGCTGGTGACGGCGCGCCGCAAGGAAGTCGCCGTGGAACTCCTCGAGGCGTTCGACATCCCCCACGTCGTCCTCTCGAACCAGTCGACCGGGACGATCGGCCTCTCAACTGAGTGGGCGGCGCGCACGGCCCGGCTCGCAGCCAGAGCACGCAAGTTCTCACCCGACGTCCTCCTCGGGATCATGGGCGTCTCGGTCGCACCGGTGGGCCGGCTTCTCCGCAAGCCCTCGCTAGTCTTCTACGACACCGAGATAGCGACGCAGACGAACCGCTTCGTTTACCCGATGGCGTCGTCGGTGATCACCCCCGACTGCTACGACGCTCCGGTCCGCGGGAATCACCTCACATACCCGGGTTATCACGAACTCGCGTATCTCCATCCGAACCGGTTCACGCCGGATGCCGATGTGCTCGCGACCTTCGGACTGTCGGCGGACGAGCCGTTCACCGTCGTTCGCTTCGTCTCGTGGGAATCGTCTCACGACGGCGGCGAGGTAGCGCTCGGAACCGACCAGAAGGTGGCCCTCGTCGAACGTCTCGAGCAGCACGGGCGGATCGTGATCAGCTCCGAAGGTCCACTCCCCCGAGCCCTGGAGCCGCTGCATCTGAAAGGTCCAGTGGAACAGGTTCACCACGTGCTCGCATACGCGACCCTCACCGTCGGGGAATCGTCGACCATGGCGAGCGAGTCCGCGGTTCTCGGAACACCCGCCGTTCACATCGGACAGACGAGCCGCGGCTACAACGACGATCTCGAACGCCGCTACGGACTGGTCGAGCACTTCAGCCCGCATGAGTT
>JAOZRW010000146.1 GCA_029939995.1 Acidimicrobiia bacterium
GACGGCGTCCTCGAAGCGCCCGACGAGGTCGCGCAACGGAGCGAAGTGGAGGTAGAGGATGACGTGGCGGCCGGGTGCGGCCTGCAGCGACGGCACGATCGTCACGGCGCCGACCGTACGTTCCTTCGGCTCGCGGGGATCCACGAAGTAGACGGGGTGGCCGGCGGCTGCGAACGCTTCGAGGAGGAACTGGGGACGTTGACGCATCACGTCCCACTGCGCCCAGGTCGGGAGATAGACGACCGGCCGGAGCGTCCCCGACGCCGGTGTCGGCCCTTTGGGGCTGCCCGCCGCCAATCCACGGAGCCGCCCGCCGCCCGGTGCGCTCTTCACGAGACGGCGCACGGGGGCGGGGAGACGCGATCCGAGATTCCACAGAGCCCGTCTCATCAGCGGCGGCGATCAGGCGTTGTCGGCATGGTGCGTCCGGTACCAGTCGATCGTGGCGGACAGCCCGTCGGCGAGTCCGACGGATGGGACGAATCCGAGCGAGCGGAGACGCGCGTTGTCCGGTACGCGTCGGGCGGGACCGGTCGGTTTCGACGGGTCGAACTCGAGGGACACCGTCGGTGCGGCCAGATCACGGATCAGTGTCGCCAGATCGCGGATCGTCACCGCTTCCGACGTGTCCACGTTGTATGCGGTGCCCCCCGCGCCGTCGTCGAGGATGAGCTGAATCGCTGCGGCGACGTCCGCTACGTGGATGAAGCTGCGGACCGCCGTTCCGTCTCCCCACACCGTCACCGTCCCACCATCGGGGGCATCCACGATCCGCGCGATCAGTCCGTGGACGACCGTCGAGCGCGTCGGGTCGAACGACGCTTCCTCCCCGTAGATGTTGCCGAACCGTCCAACGACCGACTCGACCAGCCCGGCCCGGTTCGACCATCCGGCGACAACCTCGTCTGCGGCCTTCGACCACGCGTACCCGGTCGGTTCGTCGGCCGGGCCCACGATCGGGTCGGTCTCTGCGATCAGGTCGGGAGCAGGTGATCGGTAGACGACCGCCGACGAAGCGAGGAACACCCGGTCGACTTCCGCAGCGGCGGAGGCGCCGAGCACGGCATCGGTCAATCGGCGGTTGTCCTCGTACAGGTCGCGATGGGCCGCTTCCTGGAGCTGTATCCCCCCGGATCGGGCGGCGAGATGCACGACCCGTGACGCATCGCCGAGCGCCGCGGTAAGAGCGTCCTCATCGCCTGCATCGAGCACCCGCACCTCGGCCGGGAAGTTCTCCGGGATCGCATCCTCCGGCCTGACGATCGCGACAACGGCATCGCCCCGCCCGGCGAGCGACCGCACGACGTTTCGGCCGACGAACCCGGCCGCTCCGACGACGGCGATTGAGCCGTTGCCCACTCAGACCTCGAGTCCGTGGGCTGCCAGGTCTGCGATCACCATCTCCTCGACGAGTTCGGTGAACGTCGTCTCCGGCTCCCACCCGACCAGCTCCCTCGCTTTCGAGATGTCCGCGCACAGGTAGTCGACCTCGGCAGGCCGGAAGAACTGCGGATCGACGATGACGTAGTCCTGCCAGTCGAGGCCGACGACGCCGAACGCTGCGTCGAGGAACTCGCGGACCGAGTGGGCTTCACCGGTGCCGACGACGATGTCCGACGGTTCGTCGAGTTGGAGCATGGCGTGCATCGCCTTGACGTAGTCCCTGGCGTGACCCCAGTCGCGTCTGGCGTCGAGGTTGCCGAGACGCAGTTCCTCCTGTTCGCCGGTCATGAGCAGCGGAC
>JAOZRW010000071.1 GCA_029939995.1 Acidimicrobiia bacterium
GAACACGCCACCGCCACCCCGTGAGAACCCGAACCGAGGGGGGATGCCCCCTCTGCCCTTCGGGCATCTCTCCCGCCCTCCGGTCGGGGGAGAGTGGTGTGTGTGGCTGAGCGGGTTGTGGCGCCCTCTGCCCTCTGGGCGTCTCCGCTCGCCACCATGTCCCCCCAGCGTGCTGGGGGGACGCGGAGGAGCGAAGCGACGACGCAGGGGGGCATCCCAGGGGGCGCCCCGGGCCGAATCCGACCGTAACGGTGCCCTCTTCCGGATGCCTACGCTCTGCCCATGTCCAAAGATCCATCGCCGACGGCTGCCACGGTCGTGGTCTCACGACGGGTGCGCCCCGGCCGGGAAGCGGACTTCCTGGCGTGGGACCGGCGCTTGCGCAAAGCCGCGGCCGCCGCCGACGGGTTCGTCGGCTCCGACGTGCAGCCACCGAACCCGTCGCATCCGGGCGAGTGGGTGCGGGTCTACTCGTTCGCGACGGCCGAACAGCTCGATGCGTGGCTCCGGTCCGACATCCGAACGACCCTCGTCGAAGAAGCGGAGGAGTTGATCGAGGGTCACGCCCGGGAGCAAAGGGTCGCCGGACTGCACACGGCGAGCGAGCCGGTCACCGTCGTGTTCTCCCAGCGGATCTCCCAGGCCCACCACGACGAGTTCGTCGCTCTGTACGGCGACCTCGTGGACCGAATGACCGGTTTCGGGGGATTCCTCAACTCCGAGTTGTTGCAACCGGTCGACGGGGTGCAGGACGAGCACGTCATCGTCGCCACGTTCGCTTCACGTCCCGAACTCGACCGATGGCTCGAGTCCGACACCCGTGCAGAGTGGATCTCCGGCATCGACCGGTTCATCGAAGGGGATCGGACGATGAACGTCGTCGGCGGGTTCGGAGGGTGGTTCCCCGCCGCGTCGGACCGGTCGGCCGAGCCGAAGCGGTGGAAACAGGCCCTTGCCGTGTTCATCGCCCTGTTCCCCACGACGCTCATCATCACGCTCGTACGCGGCGCGGTCGCCCCGGACATGAACGTCGTCCTCGCCGTGCTCGTCGGCAACGTCCTCGGCATCCTCGCCCTCACCTACCTGCTCATGCCGCCCATCACCCGGTGGCTGCAGAACTGGCTGGCCCGGTGATCCGCCTCCGGCACCACCGCGCGTCGGAGGGTCGCTCCTTTCGCCCGGCCGGGCCCGTCGCGGTTGGAGGATCTGATGGGTGAGACGAACCGGACCGCCATGCGGGTGCAGTGGAAGCTCCACAAGCTGATGTGGAACCTGTCGGGCGGACGACTCGGCCGGCAGGTCGTCGGCATGCCGGTGCTCGAACTCGTCACCGTCGGCCGCAGGTCCGGGCTGGAGCGGGAGGTCCTCCTCACCCACGTCGACCACGACGGATCCCCGGCCGTCATCGGGACGAACGCCGGACGGGACACCGACCCGGCGTGGGTCGAGAACCTCCGGGCGAACCCGGACGCCCGTGCACGATGGAACGGTGAATGGCACGACGTCACGGCCGTCGAGCTGGCCGGCGGCGAACATGAAGCGGTGTGGGACGCCGCCGTCGCGGCGAACCGCGGCTACGTCGCGTACGCCGAAGCGCTCACCCGGCCGATCCCGATCATGCATCTCGTTGCACGCACGCAGAAGCCCTAATCGGCGTCCGGCCTCGCCGCGTAGCCGGGTGCGGTGAACGGCCACGATTCGGTGAGCCATCGCGACAGCGACCGGTACACGACACCGTCCATCTCCGCCCGGTCGGCCCGAACCCACGACGCCACCGCGGCGTCGCGGCCGGGATCGGTCGACGGATAGATGTAGACGCAGCCGATCACGTCGTCGCCGTCGAGGATCGAGTAGGTGAACCCGTCCCGGCTCTCGAAGTCGCGGGCGTGACCTTCGAGGTCGGCGAGGTTCGCTTCGAGATCCATCGGTGCGGGCCAAGTGCCATGCGGTCCGAACCCCGGCGTCGACCGGATGTGGTCGATGCTCGACATCCACGCCTCGTAGTCGCGTTCGTTGTGCTGCGGTCCGAGCGGTTCGAGCCGGAACCCGGGTCCTTCGAAGCTGATCGGGACCTTGAACTCCTGAGGAACGAACGTGCGCGAGTCACCACCCGGATCGGGCGGATACCGGACGAGGATGTCGGCGAGTGACTTGCGCTCCAACTTCGGGACGACGGTTCCGTCTGCCGGATAGCCGATGGGGAACAGGATCGCCGGACGTTCGTTCTGCGGCCGATCGAGCAGCTTGGTGAGGAACGCCATCGGACTCGGCGTATGAGTCAGCGTCGCGAGTCCCATCTGGTGGATCGCCGCGATGAAAACGCCGGCCGCGATGCCGACCGATTCCTTCACGTAGTAGTGCTTGCGGCGAGACCCGTCGGCGTCGATCCCGTAGCGTTGTTCGAACAGGACGACGATCCACGGTGCTTCTTCCAGATACGGTTTCTGCCAGGAGGTGCCGAGTCGGGCGATCTCCTCCTGCCAGTCCTCCGGCATCCGGCCGTCGACGTAGTTGACCCGTTCCTCCTCTTCTGCGGCGATCCGGATCTTGCGTTTGGTTTCCGGGTCGCCGACGAGCACGAACGTCCACGGCTGCTGATGGGCGCCCGACGGCGCCGTCCCCGCCGTCCGCACGGCTGTCTCGATCAGGTCTCTGGGGACGGGATCTGCGCTGAACGTGCGGATCGATCGCCGTTGCGCCATGAGTTCGTAGAAGGAGGATGCCCGTTTCCGCATCTCCGCTTCGGTGAGGCGCTGCCGGTCGTACGGGACGAACTCGCCCCGATCCGTGTACGGGTAGTGATCTGTGCTCACGGTTCCTCTCCCGGCGTCCGCTCGGTCTCCCACGCTACCCGTTCCCCTGTACTCAGCGACCCGTGGGTTCAGAACGCGCCTATTTCCGCCTACGAGCCCTGGGTTCGCAGCGCGTCGGGGGGTCGGGGGCCTGGTAGGTTCAAGCCCATGCGCGCAATGATCCTGAAAGAGTTCCGCGAACTCCGCCGTGACCGACGAACGATGGCGATGATCATCGTGTTCCCCCTCCTGCTCCTCATCATCTTCGGATACGCAGCGACGTTCGATGTCGAGGACGTCCCGACGGCGGCGCTCGGTCCGCAGGCGCAACTCGTCGCCGACCAGGCCGTCGGTCTGTTCGACGTCATCACCATCGACACCGACGGCACTGCGGACACCGCCCGGACGCTGCTGCGCGACGGCGACGTGCAGGTTGCGATCGCCACCGACACGCAGCCCCCGACGGCGTTCGTCGACGGCTCGAACCTGTTCGCCGCCCAGGCGGCCGTCGGCGCGCTCGGAAGGCTCGGGGACCAGATCACCGTCGACGTGCTCTTCAACCCGGACCTGATCACGTCGTGGGTGCTCGTCCCGCCCCTCATCGGCTACATCATGATGTTCATCGGAACCGTCGTCGCCGCCATCGGCCTCGTCAAGGAACGGGAGAACGGGACGCTCGAGCAGCTCGCGGTGATGCCCCTCAGCCCGTCGTCGGTGATCATGGGCAAGATCACCCCGTACTTCATCGTCGCAGCGATCGACATGGTCGTCGTGACGCTGCTCGGCATGCTGCTCTTCGGGGTTCCCTTCGTGGGGAGCGTGGCGGTGTTCGCCGTCGGCGTCGCCATCTTCCTCTTCGTGCTCCTCGGTGTCGGCGTGTTGATCTCGACGGTCTCGCAGAACACGGGCCAGGCGATCCAGCTCGCCATCTTCTTCCTCGTCCCCCAGATCCTGCTCGCAGGGATGATCTTCCCGCTGTCCTCCATCCCGTGGGCCATCCGGTGGATCAGCTACCTGTTCCCCCTCACCTACTACACGACGATCTCGAAAGGCATCATGCTGCGCGGCGCCGGACTGGACTCGCTGTGGCCCCAGTACGTCGTCCTGGCAGCCATGGCCGCATTCGTCTTCACGGCGGCCGTGCTGCGCTTCCGAAGGGACCTGGTACCGCGCCGGCATCGGAAACCCGACGCCGCCGCCGATGGAGCGCCCGCGTGACCTTCGGCGTCGAAGACCTCACCGTCCGCTTCGGGAAGGTCGAAGCCCTCCGGGACGTGACCGTCGCCGTGCCCGCCGGGGAGGTGACCGCCGTCGTCGGGGGAGACGGCGCCGGAAAGACCACGCTCATGCGGGCCCTCGCCGGTCTCGTCGAACCGGAGACCGGAACGATCCGCCGACCCGACGTGGAGCACCTCGGATATCTCCCGACCGGTGGGGGGAGCTGGAAGGAGCTGACCGTCGACGAGAACGTGGCGTTCGTGGGCGGCGCATACGGCCTCTCCGGCGACGAGCTCGCCGAACGGGCAGACCGGATCCTCGCCCGGGCCGGGCTGGCCGACGCGAGGGGCCGACTCGCCGGCCACCTGTCCGGGGGGATGCGGACGAAGCTCGGGTTCAGCCTCGCGATGCTGCACACCCCCGACCTGCTCATCCTCGATGAACCGACCACCGGAGTCGACCCGGTCAGCCGCGTCGAACTCTGGCGCATGATCTCCGAGACGGTCGCTGCGGGAGCGGCGGTCGTGATGTCGACCACCTACATGGACGAGGCCGAGAGGGCCGCGTCGGTCGTGCTGCTCGGCGGCGGCCGGGTCCTGCTGTCGGACCCGCCCGGGGACCTCGTCGCAGCAACCCCCGGGACGATCACCGTGACCGGGACACCGGACGATCGGGCGCTGGCCTGGCGGGTCGGGCCTCAGTTCCACGAGTGGAACCCATCGGCGACGCCCCCGGGCGCCACCGTCGTGCAGCCCGACCTGGAGGACGCGTGCATCGTCGCCGAACTCGCACTCCGATCGGGCACCGGCGGTGACGCGCGATGACCGCCCACGCCCTCGCGGCACGGTCGCTGACTCGGCGGTTCGGCGACAACACAGCCGTCGACGACGTTTCGTTCCACGTCGAGTTCGGCGAAGTCGTCGGTCTCCTCGGAGCGAACGGCGCGGGGAAGACGACGATCATCCGGATGCTGGCGGGGCTCCTCGAACCGACGGCGGGCGACGCCCGGCTCCTGGGCGATCCGCCGAACCGGGCGACGCAATCCCGACTCGGCTACGTCCCCCAGGGCCTCGGTCTCTACGGCGACCTCACGGCCGTGGAGAATCTGGCGTTCTCCGCCGGAGCCTATGGGGTCGAACCGACCGCGCTCACCGGCTCTCTCGCCGCCTCATCCCACCGCCTCGTGGCCAATCTGCCGCTCGGGCTGCAGCGTCGTCTCGCTTTCGTGTCCGCGGTTCAACACGACCCGGAGGTGCTCATCCTCGACGAGCCGACCTCCGGCGTCGGGGCGCTCGGAGCGGCGCGGCTCTGGGACCAGATCCGGGTGGAAGCCGAGAGGGGTGCAGGCGTTCTCGTCTCGACCCACTCGATGCAGGAGGCCCGCCAGTGCGACCGGCTGCTCCTCATGTCGGCGGGCCGACTCGTTGGATGGGGCACCGAGGCCGACATCGTGGCCGGCGAGACGACCGTTGAGGTCGACGCCGGAGCGTGGGAGGAGGCGTTCAACGCCGTCGCGGCCTCGGGTGCGCTGGTCACACTCGACGGCCGTTCGACCCGGGTCATCGACCGGTCCGTCGAGGAGGTCGAGGCGCTCCTCGCTCGAGAGGGGATCGACGCCGAAGTCCGAACCGTGCCCGCCACGATCGACGAACGGATGGCCGTCCTCGCCCGGAGCGCCCCGGAGTAGAGCCGGTGCGGATCGCCCCGGATGCGCTTCAGCCGCCGGTTCTCAGCCGACGGACGACGAGAGCCGTCACACCGCCCAGGATGTAGAGAATCGCGATGAGCGACAGGAGGAACTTCGGAATCGCCATGACCCGGGCGAGGGCGATCCAGCCTTCGTTGCCGTTGACGAACGCAAGCATCGAAGCGTTCTCGACGACGTCGAACAGTCCGGCGGCGACGGCTCCGAACGCAACGGCGACCCCGGCTCGCTGCATCACACCGCTCACGAACTGTGTACTCGCCCACAACGCACCGGTCGTCAGCGCGAGGACGTAGAGGACGATGAAGAGGAAGTCCCAGACGATGGCCGACCGGATGATCGCGGCATCGGCGTTGCGAACCACCTGATCGGCGCGTTCCACCGTTCCCGCCAACTCCAGATCGACGATGGGGAAACCCTGCGCTGCGGCGGTCGTGACCGCTCCGGCGGCGAGTGCGAGGATCGCCCACAGCCACCACAGACGAAGAACCCGCGGCATCGGCGGAGCGGTGGTGGAGGAAGCGTCGTCGACCATGGCTGGATCGTATCACCGCAACCCGCCCCCCACCTCTCGGACTCTGGCGTTGATCTGAACGGTATTCCGTTCAGATCAA
>JAOZRW010000034.1 GCA_029939995.1 Acidimicrobiia bacterium
ATGGTGGTGGCCGTCACGGGGCTGGTCCTGTCGTTCGTGGCCGTGCTCCTGATCGGCCAGGTGACCGTCGAGTTGAAGCTCGCGATCGTCGGCATCCTCGGGATCAACCTCGGTGTTGCCCTCCTCGGCGTGTTCTTCGGCACGATGGCGTTCATGATCGCCGCGTGGACCGGCAAGCGGGGCCTGGCGTCGGGTATCGCGGGCGGCGTAGCCGGCCTGTCCTTCTTCCTGAACGGGATGGCCCCTCTCGTCGAAGGCTTGGACGGGATCCAGAAGTTCATGCCGTTCCACTGGTATCTCGCGGACGATCCGCTCCTGGGCGGGCCGACCGCATGGCACCTGCTCCTCGCCGGCGGTTCGGTGCTCTTCGTCGGACTGTCCGTAGCCGGGTTCGCGAAGCGTGACATCGGCGTGGTGTCCAAACTTCGTATTCTGCCCCGACGCTCCGCGCGCGCCGCGGCGATCCGCAGTTCGAGGAGCCCGTTGTTGCGCAGCATCGCGGGCACGGCGGTTTGGGAACGGCGCCGGTCGTTCTGGTGGTGGCTGTTGGGAATGGTGTCCCTCGCAGCCCTGACGATGGCGTTCTACCCCACCCTGGCCGGAACCGGCGGGGACGCCTTCCAGAGCTTGATCGACGCCTATCCGCCCGAGATGCTGGCGATGTTCGGCATCACCGATCCGTCTTCCATCCTCACCGGAGCGGGTTTCCTCTCGACCCGCGTGTACTCCAGCATCGGTCTCATCGTCGTGCTGTCGTTCGCCATCGGCATGGGGAGGGCCGCACTCGCCGGAGAGGATGAGTCGGGGACCGCCGATCTCCTCGTGACGCTGCCGATCCGACGGGACCGGATCGTGATCGGCAAGGCGGCCGCCATGCTCGGTCTCCTGGTGGCGCTCCTGGCGGGCGTCGGCGTCTTCGTCTGGCTCGGCGGCCCCCTCGTCGATCTCGACCTCACCGTCACCGGGACGGTCGCGGCGAACGCCGGCATGGCGTTCCTCGCGTTCCTGTTCGGATCGATCGCTCTGGCCGTCGGGGCGGGCACGGGCAGCCGGGGAAAGGCAGCCGCCGTTGCCGCGACGACCGGCGTCGTCGCGTTCCTCCTGAACGGCTTCGGATCGGTCGTCGCCTGGCTCGAACCGCTCCGCCCCCTCTCCCCGTTCTACTGGTACCAGGGCGACACGAACCCGCTGAACCAGAGCCTCGGCTGGCAACAGCCGCTCCTGCTGGCCGTCGGGATGATCCTCGTCGGTGTTGCGGTGCTCCTGTTCCGTCGCCGCGAGATCGGGACGTAGCGGACGCCGGAGCACCGTGCCCCCGGTGCCATTCCGGCGGTCAGACGGAAACGAGTTCCTGTGTCGTCGTTTCGTCGGACGGGGCCGGTCGGGCCGCCGACGTGCGGAGCGGCCGTCGGATCATCCAGATCGCGGCCGCCACGGCGGCGGCGAGACCCGCAACGATGAGGAACACGTCGAGGTTGCTCTCGACGAGGATGGCCCCGCTCCGCCTCAGGGGCGATCGCCCGCCGTCGGGGTCCAGAGCCCACCCACCCAGGCGGAACAGCACGGCGAACGACATGGCAGAGAAAGCGATACGGGTCGCGAGCGATCGAACCATGGGCCACCGCTCCTCGGAGACGGCGACCGCCAGCGCTCCGGCGAGCGCAAGCATGGCTGCGGCGATGAGCACACCCGTGGTGAGTACCGCTCGCGCCTGGTCCGTGACGGTCCCGACGGGGACCGCTTCACCTGCGTCCAGGGGCACGGAGTCGAGCGACTCGACGGCCGCGTCGACGGCGCCCGCGGGCACTTCGAGACCCTGCGCGTCGAGTTCTGAGACGACCATCGGGACGAGCGGCGACAGGGCTCCCTCCACGTCGATCGTCGGGTTCGTCCCTGGAGGGGCGACGAGAGCGGCAACGACGTCGTCGATGATCGCATCCACGGCTTCGACCGCTTCCGGATGGCTGCGGACCCCGGCGAGTACCCGCTCTGCTTCCTCGTCGCTGATCCCGGTCGTGGAGGACAGACCCTCGCCGACCCACTCGTAGACGCGATCCGTGACGATGTCGGCCGAAAGCGCCGCCTCGGTCGAGCGGCTGATCGTGTCCCGGTCGATGGTCACGGCGCGGCCCCACAGCCCGACGAGGAGCAGCGTCGTCGAGAGTCCGAAGACCCACAGGATCCAGGGCAAGACGACCCGGCGAGCGGCGAGCGTTCGACCCGGTTTGGACGGTGATTCGTGTGTGTGGTTCATCAACAACGCCCCCGGATCGCATACGGGGGCTTGCCATCAGGGTATCGAGACCTGGCGCTACGACCGCGAGACGCTGGCTAGCGTGTCCGCCGTGAACGGAACCGACGTCGCCGAGATCCTCGATCTGGACCAGTTGCTGGCGCTGATGGTGCTCGCCATCGGTGCGGCCATGATCCTCGGGAACGGCTTCGCCGTCTGGCAGCACCATCGCGGCAAGAAACCGGAGGGTGAAGAAGGCGAGTTCCGCGCCGGCCGCGCCTACTGGCTCCTCGCCATCGGGCTGATCATGACGATCTGGGGCCTCGCCTCCCTCTGACGCCACGCACCGGGGAAGGGTAGAATGCGGGTTCTGCGGGTGTAGTTCAATGGCAGAACATCAGCTTCCCAAGCTGAATACGGGGGTTCGATTCCCCTCACCCGCTCCACGACTTCCGGCATGTGCCCGGAGTCTTCCGCCCCACGAACCCCGTGCCCGACCGGAGCGTCGACGGCGGGACGCAAGAAGCCCCGCCACCTCATATCGCGTTCGTGTATAGTCGACAATCAAAGGCTTTATCGTTCATCGTCGAATTGCGAGGGATAGCTTTTCCTGGGTCGGCGTCTGCGTCTGAACGGTAGCCGCCACGCCGACGCCCTTGTGGGGCAGGGAGGAGGGACGTAGACCCGTGGACCGGTGACCCGGTGCACGCCGACGCTCATGTGGACAACCGCGAGGACCGGGCCCGTCCTCAACACGGCGACGGGCGGACGCCCCGTCGCAGGTCCACCACGCAAGACGAACCGTGAGGAGGAAGCACGCATGAACAGCAGTCTCAAGGACATCCCGATCGCGAACGCGGCCCTCGGAGAGATGATCCGAGGACAAGAGTGGGGCGGGATGACCAGCGCCTACATGGAGTACCCGGCCGGCCTGGATTTCGCCCCTCTACTCGAGGGGCTCGAGGGGGACCTTTGCCAGTGCCCGCACTGGGGATACGTCATGGAGGGGAAGATCCGCGTCGACTATGCCGACGGCGGTCGGGAGACCGTGGGAGCAGGCGAGCTCTACTACTGGCCCTCGGGGCACACCGTCCTGATCGAAGAGGACGTCAAGATGGTCGAGTTCAGCCCGCACGACCAGATGTCGCAGGTGGTCGCCCACGTCGTCGGCAAGCTGTAGGCAAGCCCCCACCGGAATCTCGAACCACACCACCCGGATGGTCCGACGGCGCTTGTCGGACCATCCGCTGTGCGAGGACCGTCGCCGCGCCCCGTTGATCTCTGGACGAGCTCCGATACTGCTTCGCGAGCGACACCGTCGATACACTGCCGTATGGCCGCGATCATCGCTCACCGAGGGGCCAGGAGCCTCGCACCGGAGAACACGCTCGCCGCGGCACGCAAGGCGCACGCCGTCGGCGCCGACCTGTGGGAGACCGACGTCGCCGTCACTGCCGACGGGGAGCTGTTCCTCATGCACGACGACGCGATGACCCGCACGACCGATGTCGCCGACCGCTTCCCGGACCGCGTCCCCGCACCGTTCTCGACCTACACCCTCGCCGAGATCCGCACCCTCGACGCCGGGTCGTCGTTCCTTCGCGACGATCCCTTCGATCAGATCGCCGCCGGCGCCGTCTCCGCCGACGAACTTGCCTCGTACGCCGGAGAGAAGATCCCGACCCTACGCGAAGCCTTCGAGCTGACCATCGAACTCGACTGGTTCCTCAACCTGGAACTCAAGACTCAGCCGGCGCCGAACGACACGTTCGACGTGGTGGGCGCCGTCCTCGAACTGGCCGACGACGTCGGGATCGGGCCCGACCACCTCCTCTTCTCCTCCGCCCGGCACGAGTGGTTGAAGGATCTGAAGAAGCGCAGGCCGGAGTTCGAGGTGCAGGCGATCCTCGGGCTCTTCCCGGACGATCCGATGGACTTCACCGACCCGTTCTTCGACACGTTCAACCCGAGGATCACCCGCCTGTCGATCGACGAGATCGCCGACCGGCTCGCCCTGGGGACCCGGCTCAATCCCTACACTGTCAACGATCCCGAAACCATGGCCCGTCTCATCGAGATCGGTATCACCGGCCTCATCACGGACTTTCCACAACGAGGAGCACGATGACGTCTTCGCCCACCACTCTCGCCCCCTACCGCTTCTGCATCGTCAACTGCTACCCGGCGGCGAGCCGGGCGAACTTCGATCGCTCCGACGTCGGCCACCCACACGACATGTTCAAAGACTTCCTCGCACGCGAGGCCCCCAACGCCACCACGGAACTCGTCTACGTGGCCGACCCCGACTTCGCCCTGCCGGAGGGCACGTCCATCGCCGACTTCGACGCGTTCATCTGGACGGGATCCGACCTCACCGTCTATCACACCGACGATCCGCGTGTCGCATCTCAGATCGCGTTCGCGAAGGAGTTGATGGAAGCGGGAGCGATCAGCTGGGGAAGCTGCTGGGGCATCCAACTCGCAGCGCTGGTCGCCGGCGGCGAGGTGGCGGTGAATCCGCGCGGCCGGGAGTGGGGGATCGCCCGGGACATCCAGCTGACCGACGCCGGACGAACGTCCCCGATGCACGAGGGCAAACCGGAGAAGTTCGACGGGTTCATCATGCACCTCGACGAGGTCACCCGGCTGCCCGAGGGGACGCCGTTGCTCGCCACGAACGAGCACACACCCGTTCAGGCCGCCATCGTCGAGAGCGGTGATGCCGCCTTCTGGAGCACGCAGTACCACCCCGAGTACAACCTCCACGAGATGGGCCGTCTGATCGCTGCACGGGGCGAGGCCCTCGTTCGCGAAGGTTTCTTCCCCGACGAGGAAGCCGTTGCCGTTTACGCGGCCAAGATGATGGCGCTTCACGCCGATCCCGATTCGGTCGAACTTCGCGAAGAGCTCGGCGTCGGCGACGACATCATCGATCCGCAGATCCGCGAGCTCGAGCTGCGCAACTGGCTCCGGTTCATCGACTCGCGCAGCGCGTGACGGTTCAGCGGCTGTCCTCCGATCACAACTAGCATCACCGACCATGATCTTCTCCGATCGGACGATCCTCGAAGCCGTTGACTCCGGCCGGGTCTCGATCGACCCGTTCGATCCCGATCTCGTCCAGCCGTCGAGCGTCGACGTGCGGTGCGACCACCGATTCCGGGTGTTCGAGAACCATCGCTACCCGTACATCGACCCGAAGGCCGTCCAGGCGAACTTGACATCGGAGGTCGTAACGAGCGAAGACGATCCGTTCATCCTCCATCCCGGGGAGTTCGTGCTCGGCACAACCCTCGAAACGATCCGCCTCGGTGACGACGTCGTCGCCCGCCTCGAAGGCAAGTCGTCGCTCGGACGGCTCGGTCTCCTCATCCACTCGACCGCCGGGTTCGTCGACCCGGGTTTCCACGGTCAAGTGACCCTCGAACTGTCGAACGTCGCGAACCTGCCGATCGCCATATATCCGGGGATGAAGATCGGACAGATCAGCTTTTACGAAATGACAACTGCCGCCCGACACCCGTATGGTTCGGCAGCACTCGAATCCAAGTACCAGGGACAGACCGGCCCGACCGCGAGCCGGATGCATCAGGACTTCAAGGGGAGGGACAATGGCTAGACCGGCCGTAGCACGCGTGGCGTCCATCATGCTCGACTGCAACAACCTCGAGACGATGGTTGAGTTCTGGGGCGAGCTGCTCGACATCAAGGAGAAGAACCGCTTCCCCGGGTACGTGTGGATGACCCGGATCTCCCGCGGTGGTCCGGCGCTGGCATTCCAGCAGGTGACGGCGAAGAAGGCCGTGAAGAACCGCCTCCACCTCGACCTGACCACCGATGATCCCGAGATGCTGATCACGCGTGTCGAGGAACTCGGGGGATCCCGCCTCCACGATCACGACATCGCCGGCTTCCACTGGACCGTCTGCGCCGACCCCGAAGGCAACGAGTTCTGCGTCACGCAGAGCACGTAGAGCCGCTTCGAACCCGAGGGCGTTCAGCGGTCGGCGCCGCCGGATCTCAGCCGATGCCGGGAAGGTCGAGTTCGGCGGCGCGATGGCAGGCCACAGACCCGCCCCGGCTCTCGACGAGCGGGGGCTCCGATTCGAGACACACGTCGTCGACGAACGAGCACCGGTCGGCGAACACACATCGGCCGGTCGGTACGGCGGAGAGGGGAATCGCCTCGCCCGGGATCGGGTGAAGACGCCCGGATGTGAGGGAAGGCACGGAGCCGATCAGCCCGGATGTGTACGGATGCTGTGGACGACCGAACACATCGCCGACCGGCCCCTCTTCGACGATTCGCCCGCCGTATACGACGGCGACACGATCGGCGATCCGGGCGACGACGGCCAGATCGTGGGTGACGAGCACCATCGCCATTCCCCGCCGGTGCTTGAGGTCCTTGATGAGATCCAGGATCGCCGCCGACACAGACACGTCGAGCCCGGAGAGCGGTTCGTCGGCGATGAGGAGCTTCGGCGCCTTCACCAGCGCCGCGGCGAGCATGGCCCGCTGCCCCATGCCGCGGCTGAGCTCGGTGCTGAACGCTCCGAACATCCGCCGCGTCCTCGGGAGATGAACTTCCCCGAGGGCGTCCATGACACGCTCCGTGATCTCTTCGGTCGTGAGGTCGGTGTACTCGTCGAGCACCTCCCCCGCCTGGGGTCCGATCTCCAGGATCGGCGTCCACGATGCGATCGGGTTCTGGAACAGGAAACCGACCTCGGTGGCCACGACCCGCGCCCAGTCGGGGTCGGTGCCGTCCATGACCGTTCCCGGCGTGTGACGCTTCGCTCGTCTTCGACGGTCGCGCGCCCGGTTGTCGTCGCCGCCGCCTACCGGTTCGAACACGGTGTCCCGGAAGGTCGTGATCCCGCCCAACACCCGCGCGCCTTGCGGAAGCAACCCGAAAGCACCCAAGAGCATGAGCGACTTCCCCGACGCAGACTCGCCGATCAACGCGAGCGTCTCCCCCTCGTCGACTCCGTAGGAGACGCCGGGGATGGCTTCGACCCATCCCGTCGGAAGTCGCTCGCCCCGATCGTCGACCGGCGGCCGTCGGGTTCCACGCACCGCCGCCTCCGGATCGAGGATCGCTATTCGCAGACCCCGGACCTCAAAGAGCTTCGGCAAAGCCGACCACCTCCTCGTCCCTCTCCGCTCCCCTGGTGGCGAGCATTCCCGCCGCTACGACGAGGCCCACCCCGATCCAGGACAGGGCGTCCGGATGCTCGTCGAGCAACAGCGCCGCCCACACGACGGCCGACGCCGGTTCGAGGTACATGATCACCGACACGACCGCGACCGGGAGTTGGCGCATCGCCGTCCAGTAGACGACCCCGGCGACTCCGGTGAAGAGCGCTCCGAGAACCACGAACTGCGGCCAGTGCTGTGCAGACTCCCGGACCGCCTGGACGGTGAACGGGCTGAGGACGAGGGATGCCACGACGAGTTCCCACGTTGCGACCACGAGTCCGCCGAGATCGGTTGCGAGAGGCTTCCCGAGCAGCATGATGACGGCGAGGAGCCCACCGGACACGGCCGCTGCGACGAAGCCGGCAAGCGTCGCTCCGGACCCCGGCCGGGTGACGAGCAGCATGCCGACGACGGCGATCACCAGACCGATCACGACGAACCGGCTCAGACGTTCATGCAGCAGCGGACCGGACAGGGCCGCGGCGAGAACGGGGCCGACGTAGACGATGGCGAGCGTGACGGCGATCGTCGTGAGGTTGAGGGCCAGGAAGAACGACAGCCAGTGTGCGGCCAGTACGACGCCGACGAGGATCAACGCCCCTGCTCTGCGCCGCGGGAACGTGAGCCGGGACGTCGCAACGGAGAAGGCCACCAGCACGACGGCGCCGAGCGTGACGCGCATCGCAACGAGGTGCGTCGACGGGACGTCCGAACGGACGAACAGCGGGATCGCTCCCCAGGCGATCGCGAGAAACGCAAGCGAGATGACGGCGACGCCCCGGCGCGATCCGATCGGTGTTGACACCGGCCCAGGCTACCGGCCGTCCCGATCCCCATGCCCCGCTGCGGTGTACCGGATCTCCGTGACCCGGATCTGGATGTACTCCAGATCGTCGCCGTCGGGACTCCAGACGGCGCTCCCCGTCGAAGGGACCTCGATGCCACCGAATCGCTCATGTTCGGTCAGCGGCGTGGACCACGGTTCCAGCACGAAACCGTCCTCGACGCTCCGGTACCGATCCGCGCGGAAGTCGACGAGCCGCCCCTCCTCGTCGAACCGGAACTCACCGGCCGTCTCCTCTCCTCCGATCCGGACGGATCCGACGGCCGACCTCTCGTCGATCGGCTCCCACGTCATCGCACCCGACGCCCACACGGACGGGAACCACATCGTCTCGTTCAACCATCGCATGCGGGCGCCCTGGTCCATCTCCGGGCCCTTCTCGTCCACGACGGTCGCCAACCCCAGGAGCTTGACCTTCATCGCTCCACGTCCGTGATCGAGCGAGTCGACGGCCTTCCCCACGGTGATGCCGGACATCTTCAGCCGCGCCACCCACTCGAAACCCGGGGGGTCGAGCGTGTAGGTCTCGCGAGCCACGAACCGCAGCCACTTGCGATCGGCGCTCGTCCTGATCCGGCCTTCCTGCGTCACGGTGACGCTCTCCGGTATCTCCGTGCCGACGACGCCGGATCGCACCAGGCTTCTCCCCACCGGGCTCGGAAGCCGTGCGATCGATTCTTCGGTCACCATGGCCATCTGCGCTCCTCACCGTTCGCGTGTGGATCCGTGGTCCGAATGCTACCGATGCGAGCCGGACGATTCACTCCGCCGCCCCACCGGTACCCTTTCCCCCGTGGAGACCGCGGAACACACCGAAGTCCAATCGAAGAACTACCGCCGCAACTTCACCGGCGGTTTGATCCACGGCGTCTTCTTCCAGCTCTCCGAGGCCTTCTCGAACATCAACACGGTGCTCCCGTCGTTCGTCGCCACGCTCACGGCGTCGTCCATCTTCATCGGTGTGATGGTCGTTGCCCAGGAGTTGGGGAACGTCATCCCGCAGATGATCACCGCCTACCGGGTGGAGGATCGGCCGTACGAGAAGCCGATCCTCATGTGGATCATCACGCTCCGCTGGGTCTCGTGGGCGCTGCTCGCCGTCGTGACGGCGCTTTTCTCGCTCGACCATCCCGAGCTCGTGCTCCTCCTGCTCGTCGGCCTGTTCGCGTCCTTTTCGCTCGCCGGCGGCGTCGGCTCCATCGTGTACGCCGACGTGTTCGCGAAGGCCATCCCGACCGAGCGGCGCGGCCGCTTCATCGGGTGGAAGCAGCTGATCGGCTATGCGCTGGCGATCGGGGCCGGCTGGGTCGTGGCCTGGATCCTCGCGAGACCCGATCTGTTCCCGTATCCGACCAACTACGCCATCATGTTCGCGTTCGCGGCAGTGTTCCTGCTGATCGCGTTCGTCGGCATCGTGATCGTGAACGAGCCGCCGTCCACGCACGAGAGACACTCCCAGACCCTCGGGGACTCGCTGCGACGGGCCGCCCACCTCACGAAGACCAACGACAACTTCCGGCTCCTCCTCGCCGGACGCGGATTGACCGGCGTTCTCCTGCTCTCGGCGCCGTTCTTCGTCCTGTTCGCCTTGAACGACGTCGGCGTCGAACAAGCGGCGATCGGCCTGTATCTGGCAGCGCAGATGACGGGTGCGGCGTTGTCGAACCTGGTGTGGGGGTGGCTCGGTGACCACTACGGAAACCGGGCCGTCCTGATCGGGACCTCGATCGTTGGTCTCGGTGCACCGATCGCCGCGCTCGCCGCGCTCGTCATCGGTCCCGCCACGCTGTTCGTGACGTTCTTCCTCGTCGGCGCGGCCATGAGCGGCCTGCGGCTCGGCTACGCCAACATCATCCTCGAGATGTCGCCCGATCACCTTCGCTCGACGTGCGTGGCGCTCCTCGGCACCCTCCTTGCCCCCCTGGCTCTCCTCCCGCTCGTCATCGGCATCCTCGTGACGTGGGTCCCGATCGGATTCGTCCTGGTGTTCGACGTCGTTGCGATGGTCGGTGCCGTAGCGGCATCGATCAAGCTGCGCGATCCCCGGCACACCGACGAAGGGCTGTGCACCGAGTCCTGACCCGGATGAGGCCGCTACTCCGCCGAACGGCTGAGGGCCCTGTTCGGGATCCATCCCGCCCGGCCGTGCTGATCGACGCACCAGGTCCAGTTTCCCGCCGACTGGTACCCGGCCACGACGTCGCCGACGGCGACCGCGAGCTCCACCGTCGAGTAGTCGGCGGTCACCGTCGCCGTTCCATCGTCGGCGACGACCAGGTAGTCCTGGGGAACCCATCCGCCGGTTCCGTCCGACCCGACGCACCACAGGTACGCCGTCCATTCGGTGTCGCGGTTGCCGACCGTCACCCGGTCGCCCGCAGCGAGGACGAGAGGCCGACGCGGCGCCGGGTCCCACGCCTCCACGACGACGAGGAGGATCCCGGTCATGCCACGGGGATGTCCCGGCCCATGTCGGCGAAGAGCGTGAACTCGGGAAGGAACGTCATCTGCACCTTCCCGACTGCCCCCTGCCGGTGCTTGGCCACGACGATCTCGGCGATCCCCTTCGACTCGACCTTGTCGGGGTTGTAGGTCTCATCGCGATAGATGAACAGCACGACGTCGGCGTCCTGCTCGATCGCACCCGACTCTCGGAGGTCGCCCAGACGGGGACGCTTGTCCTCCCGGCTCTCCAGCGATCGATTGAGCTGCGAGACGGCGATGATCGGCACGTCGAGCTCGCGAGCGAGGTTCTTCAACGAGCGGGAGATCAGCGCGATCTCCTGCTGGCGGTTCTCGCCACCCGACCCGTGCATCAACTGCAGGTAGTCGACGATGACGAGCCCCAGTCCCGGGCGACGGCGAAGCCGCCGGGCCTTGGCCCGGATCTCGGTGACGGTGAGGCCGGGGGAGTCGTCGACGAAGATCGGCTTCTTGTAGAGAGCGCTCGCTGCGTTCGACAGTTTCGTGAAGTCGGCTTCGGAGAGGCGGCCGGTGCGTAGACGCTGCGAATCGATCCGTCCCGTCGAGCACAGCATGCGGGAGACGACCTCTTCCCGACTCATCTCGAGTGAGAAGATCGCCACCGGATGGTCCTGCTGGGCGACGTTCTGTGCGATGTTGAGCGCGAGCGCCGTCTTCCCCATGCCCGGGCGTGCGGCGACGACGATGAGGTTGGTCGGGTGGAGTCCGGCGAGTTTGCGGTCCAGATCTCTGAATCCGGTCGGGAGGCCGGTGACGTCGGAGCCGAGCCGCTGGAGCTCTTCGGCGCGTTCGATCGCCGGACCGAGCAACGGGTCGATGGCGGTCAGACCCTCGCCGACCCGGCGTTCGGCGACCTGGAACACCTCTTGTTCGGCACGGTCCAGGACGTCGGCGATCGGTTCGCTCATCTCGGCGGCGATGCCGCCGATCGTGCCGCCGACCTTCATCAGCCGCCTTCTGAGGGCGTGCTCTTCGACGATGCCGGCGTAGTAGTCGACGTTCGAGGTCGTCGGGACCGTGTCGAGCAGATGGGTGAGGAACGCGACGCCTCCCATGCGTTCGAGCACGTCTTCCCTGCGGAGGATCTCCGAGACCGTGACGGCGTCGATCGGCTCGTTCGCGTCGAACAGGGTGCGGATCGCCTCGAAGACCTGCTGGTGGGCGGGCCGGTAGAAGTCGTCGGCGTGGAGTTTCTCGAGCGCGATGTTGGCCGCCTCGGCCGACAGGAGGACCGCGCCGAGCACCGACTCCTCGGCCTCGACGCTGTGCGGGGGTGCCTGCAGCACGCGAGCACCCGGTGGGCGTTCGGCAACGCTCGTCACAGCTCCTCCGTTCGTTCTCGTCCTACCCGTCGATTCAAGCATCGCACACGGGTGTGACACATACACGTCCGAAACCCATGCTCCGCGAGAATCGGAGCGATTCTACGGCCCCTCGTCGACGGTCCGTACGCCTCGCCCGCAGGTTTTTCCGCGGATCCAGCATTGTTTTCGCGCAGTCCCCGCAGCGAACCCAGGGTTCTCTGCGCCCTATGTGCCGTCTCCGGCCCGCGGTTCGTAGAGGCGTTCCAATCCGCGGGCCGGAGACGGCATATACAGGGTCACGAACCCTGGGTTCGGGGCGGGGTTCGGGGTGGGCGCGGAAAGGGACCCGCCACCTGGACGGGTCCCTCTTCGCTTCATGTTGGCGCCAGCTACGCCGGGATCACATCAAGCGTAACCGCGAATTCGACCTCGGGATGCGGCCTGAGGGTCACCTCGTGAAGCCCGATCTCCTTGATCGGACCGTCGATGTGCACGATCTTGCGATCGACCGTGATCCCCGTGAACTTCGTGATCGCCGCGGCGATGTCTCCCTCGCCGATCGAACCGAAGAGCTTCCCTTCGTCCCCGGAGCGGGCCGCAACGACGACCCGGGTCCCGGTGAGCGACTGTGCATAGCCTTCGGCCTCGAGGCGGGCGGCACGAATGGCCTCCTCCCGGGCTACGCGCATCGCTTCCGCCTGTCTCAACGCACCGTCGGTGGCTTTGACGCCGAGCGAGCGAGGGACGAGGTAGTTGCGAGCGTATCCGTCGGCGACGTCGACGACGTCGCCCTTGTTGCCGAGTTCGGCAACGTCCTGGGTGAGGATGACCTTCATCACTTCTGCCTTGTGCCGAGATAGGGGAGCAGAGCCATCTCGCGAGCGTTCTTGATCGCCGTAGCGACCTGGCGCTGGCGCTTCTCGCTCAGGCCGGTCACCCGGCGCGAACGGATCTTCCCCCGATCGGACATGAACTTGCGCAGCAGAGCGACGTCCTTGTAGTCGACGTAGTCGCCCTCGCTGAACCGGTAGACGATCCGCTTCCGTCGACGGTTGTCGACGACGGGACGGCGCCTCCTCGTGTTACTTCTTGTTTTCGCCATCGATGTTCTCCTTTAGAAGGGCGCCTCGTCGGGCCCCTGGGGACGAGCAACAGGAGCAGCCGGCTGGCTGGGTGCCTGGCCCTGGTTCGACCATCCGCCGTCGGCACGCGGTGTCTTGGTGACGGTTGCGGTCGCCCATCGGATCGACGGGCCGATCTCCTTGATGTCCACGTCGATCGTGGAGCGCTTCTCGCCCTCCTGGGTCTCCCAGGTGCGCTGCTGCAACTCACCGACGACGATGACCCGCATGCCCCGCGTGAGGGACTCGGCCACGTTCTCGGCGACGTCGCGCCAACAGGTTCCGTTGAAGAAACTCGTCTCTTCTTTCCACTCGCCCTGGCTCTGATAGCGCTTGTTGACGGCGAAACTCACCTTGGTCATGGCGACGCCGCTCGGTGTGAAGCGAAGCTCCGGATCCTGCGTGAGGTTGCCGATCAGGGTCACACTGTTCTGAGTGCTCATCGTTCTCTCTCTTCTCTCTCTTCCCGTACTCCCCCATCATGAGGGAAGGGTGTGACGGGAATCAACCCTCTCGATCGGTCCTGCGAACGATCTTGTGTCGAACGACCGCGTCGGACAGCGACAGTGCGCGGTCGAGGGCCTCGACGAGAATGGTTTCGCCTTCGAAGTCGAGGACGGAGTAGTAGCCCTCGTTCATGTGGTCGATCTCGTAGGCGAAGCGTCGCTTCCCCCAGAAATCGGTGCCGGTCACGTTGCCGCTGGTGTCGATCGTCGCGGAGACTTCCTCGACCTGTTTGCGGACGTCCGACTCGACCATGTCAGGTCGGTGGATGATCATCAGCTCGTACGAGCGCATCGATATCAACTCCTCCGGTCATTCGCCGTGCGAATGGTCCCCGTGGGGACAGGATATGGCAGCCCGGGGGCCGCGGTCGTCGCCGCTCCGCTTGGCGGACGGCGGTGTACGCCGGGGAGTGTACCCGCAGCCATCCGGTAGCCGCCGGGAACCGTCCGGCGGAGCCGGATCAGCCGGGTGGTCGCAGCATCGACGAGCTGCCCACGAACGCGAGATCCCCGGCCGGAGCCTCCACGGCGTAGCGGTAGGTGCCGGCCGGGTCGTACGAAGGGCACGGATCCTCCGTGCACGGCTGCATCGTGAACCGGTCGACGAACGCCCCGTTCGCTGTGAAGAAGGCGATGTCGAGGGGGATGAGCGTGTTCTTCATCCAGAAGCCGACGTCGCCGTCGGAGGGGAAGACGAACAGCATCCCGTCGAGACCGCCGAGATCGGTGACCCCCATGAGGCCTTGCGACCGCTTCTCCGGCGTGTCGGCGACCGCCACCGTGAGCGCACGGTCGTCGATCGTGATCGTCGTCGTGTCGAATCCGTCGAGCCCTTCGGGCCCTCCGCCGCTGCACGCGGCGGCGAGCAGCGCACCCAGAGCGAGGACGACGAACAGGGATCGACGAATCACGGTCCGAAACCTACTCGGACCGCCGCTCAGTCGTCGCCGGACGCATCCGCCTCGATCAGGCGCTCCAGCGCGTCGAACGCGTCGTCGGGCATGTGATAGGTCTCGTCACGGGAGGGGAAATCCCCACTGCGGACGTCGGAGAAGAACCGGCCGACCGCCTCGACCGCGTCGTCCGCCAGGCTCGCGTACGGCCGAACGAACTTCGGCCGGTATCCGCCCGCTCCCAGACCGAGCACGTCGTGCATGACGAGCACCTGACCGTCGCAGGAGGCTCCGGCACCGATCCCGATCGTCGGCACGGGGACCTCCGCCGTCACGATTCGCGCGACCCGATCGGGGACACCTTCGAGGACGATGGAGAACACGCCTGCATCCGCCAGGGCCCGGGCGTCGGCGATCAACTCGTACGCGGCCTGTGCCTCCTTGCCCTGAACCCGGTAGCCCCCCATGACGTTGACCGACTGGGGAGTGAGACCGAGGTGGCCCATCACGGGAATCTCGGCGTCGAGAACGGCGCCGATCACCGGGAGACGCTTGCGACCCCCCTCGATCTTGACCGCCCCCACACCGCCCTCGCGGATGAAGCGGGCGGCGTTGAGAACGGTCTGCTCGGGTGACACGTGGAAGCTCATCCACGGCATGTCCCCGATCACGAGAGCGTCCGGTTCGGCCCGCATCACCGCCGCGGCGTGGTGGACCATGACGTCGACGTCCACGGCGAGCGTGTCTGCGTAGCCGAGCACGACGTTGGCAACCGAGTCGCCGACGAGGATCATATCCGCCCCCGCCCGGTCGGCGATCCTCGCCGTGGGGGTGTCGTAGGCGGTGATCATGCGGATCTTGTCCCCGCCCTTGCCGGCGCGGATCTCCGGCACGGTGACCTTGCTCATCGGTTGCTCCTCTCTCCCCACCCGTGGGTTGGGGGACGCGCTGCAGCATCGAGTCGGCATCCGTCCCGCATCGTCCGCCCGCAAAGGGTCGCCCGTGCCGGTTCGCCGATGTGAGAACGGTAGCGGGCGGCGGGACGGTTCGGATCCGGGATCCGTGCGGTACCGTTGGGGCATGGCACGCAAAGACATCTCCATGACGGACGAGGAAGTCAGAGGCTTCCTCGACGAGACGGCGATCCTCGAGGTCGCAACCGTCGGCGGCGACGGCTGGCCGCACCTCGCACCCATGTGGTTCGTGATGGACGACGACAAGATCGTCTTCCGCTCCTTCACCCGGTCGCAGAAGATCCTCAACTTGCAGCGGGACCCCCGGCTCACGGTGCTCGCCGAAACGGGCGACGCGTACGACGAGTTGCGCGGTGTGATGATCAAGGCCGAGGCGCGTCTCGTCGAGGATCCCGCGTACGTGCTCGCCATCTACGGCCGTCTCGCAGCGAAGTACCCGATGGTCGGACCGGAACCGGTCGAACTCACCGAGGAGGAACTCGAAGAGGCATTCGGACGCTTCGCTTCGAAGAACACGGCCGTCGTCGTCGAACCGGTGAAGACGGCCTCGTGGGATCACCGCAAGATCGGCGGCGGCTACTAGCCCCGTGTGGGACCGTGTAGGAGCGGCGGTCGGATCCCCGGACCGGCCGCCGCTCGCTGCCACGGAAGAGCTTCAACTCAGAGCGCGTCGGTTCCCGCACCGATCTCGAGCCGCGTACCGGTGCCCGTCCAACGCCCGAACCCCGAACGGGTGCGATACACGCCGGTTCCCTTCAGCAGCACCGTTCCCCTGCCCACGGCGCGGAACCGCATCCGCCCGTCGGCGGAGATCTCGAAGTCGCTGCCCGTGACGCGGATGCGGCCGTGGAAGTCGGTCAGGTTGTACACGGACGAGTCCGTCGTCATCTCCTCCTCGGCTCCGCTCCGGCCCACGACCCATACCCGGGCGTCACCGGCCCGATCGACGATCGTCACGGTCCCGCCGATCGCCATCCGCACCGTGCCTCCGCCGTCGATGACGGCAGTTCCCGAGCCCCTCGCCCACAGGGTTCCCGCTCCCTCGATGTCGGCTGCCCCGTCGGCAGCCGAAGCCGCCGGGACCAGTCCCACGATCAACAGCGCCAGGGCCGCCAACACGACCAACGTTCGTTTCACCATGCCATCTCCTCTCGATGGGCTCGTCGTACCGACCCATCGTGAGCGACCGATATTCGAGCCATGTGAGGTGGGCGTAAGGATTCCGAGATCGGCTCTTGCAAGCGAGCGGGTCGTCTCTCAGCCGGCGCAGATGTCGAGGATCGCGTCGCCGTAGGCCTCGAGCTTGGCCGGGCCGATGCCGGGAACGGAGGCCAGTTCGGTCTCCGTCTGGGGCCGGATCCCCGCGATCGTCTCGATCGTCGCGTCGTGGAGGATGACGTAAGCGGGCACGCCCTTCGACCGCGCCGTCTCCAACCGCCACGACTTCAGGCGTTCGACGAGGTCGGCATCGGCGACGACCGAACCCGCGGCGGGAGCGAGGGGTCCCGTCCCGGTGTCCGTCGTGATCGTGTCCCCCCAGCGTGTCTGGATCTCGCCGCCGCCGTCGACCCGCACCCAGATGCCGTCGCCGTCGATCTCCGCGACGACGCCCCGGATCCCACCGGAGAGCGTCACGCCGTCCCCGGGTGCGGTGGAGATGCCGCGAACGGTCCGGCGGACGGCCCGGCGGGCCGGTGTCGGCATCTCGGACTCCGGTTCGTGCGACGCCTCTCCGGTGAGTTCGTCGAGGAAGCGTGACGGACGATCGGCGTCGGCGAAGACGGCGACCCGTTCGGCACCGCGGGTGATCGCGACGTGGAAGATGCGCCGCTCTTCCTCGATGTCGGTCGACAGGTCGTGTGGGAGAAGACCGCGGTCGACGCCGAAGACGAGCACGCGGTCCCATTCGAGACCTTTCGCCCGATGCACCGTTGAGAGCGTCACACCGTCCGAACCACCCCTCCGGAGCATGTCGTCGAGCCACGGTTCGAAGTCCGATGCCGTGGGGTGGATGGCCGCAGCTCTGCGCAGTGCGACCAGGTCGTCGGACTGGGCGGAGCGGTCGGCGCGGCTCCGTCCGCCGTCGAGAGCCAGGGCGGAGGATTCGAGGCCGATCCTGCGGATGACGACGTCGAGAAGCGCGGGAGCGTCGTCTCGATCGGCGGCATCCGCGACGAGTTCGAGGTCGTCGATGAAGCCGTCCCATCGTTTCGCCCGCTTGCCTTCCAGGACCTTCCCCGCTTCGGTGACCGATGCGAGGTCGAAGTAGCGGCGTCCGATGAGGACCTCTCCTGCGAGCCGGTTGAGGCCCCGGGACGGCCGGCGGACCGCGGCCATCAGATCTCTCCGGTCCATTCGCTCCGGATCGAGGCCGAGCCGCATCCAGGCGAGCGTCGCCGAAACGACGGTGCGGTCGAGGAGGCCGGGTCCGACCGGCGATGAGAACGGGACACCCCGGTCGGCGAGGGCCGCGTGCACGGGGAGGAGCGCCGAGTTGACCCGGGAGAGCACGGCGACGTCGGCGGCGTCGGTCTCTTCGAGCCAGGTCTGCACGACGTCCGCCGCATCCAGTCCCATGCGCTCACCGTCGATGCGCTCAACGGTCAAGCCGTCTGCGTGTGTCGCCGCGTCGGGTCCGGGGGAGATCGTCTTGTCGATCCGCCGGTCGTTGTACGACAGCAGCTGCATCGTCGCTTCGATGACCGGGACCGGGCACCGGTAGTTGACCTCGAGAGGGTGCGAGGCTGCACCGGGGAAGAGCCGGTCGTAGTCGATCAGGTATCCGGGGTCGGCACCGGCGTACCCGTAGATCGTCTGGTCGTCGTCCCCGACGCCGAACACGTCGAGTTGCGGGGAGGCGAGCAGACGGATGAGGAGGAGGTAGGAGCCGGTCAGATCCTGGAACTCGTCGACGAGGACGTGACGGCACCGGTCCTGCCATCGTCGACGGAGATCCGGGCTCGAGAGAAGGGCTTCGATCGCTCCATAGATCTGCTCGTCGAAATCGGCCTCGTTCCCCCGTGCCAGTCGCTCCCGGTAGCGATCGAACACGACGGCGAAGTCGGGAACGTCGTCCCTTCCTTCTTCGACGTCCTCCGGCGATCGGAGAGCGATCCGGGTCTCGGCGAGCGCTTCGAGATACGGCCCGATCGTGTCCGTGTTCGGCCTCCGTGGAGTCCGAACGAGTCGGTCGAGACGGGAGCGAACCTCCCGTTCGTCGAGCAGCCGGACGCCGCCCCGGGCTTCGCGGAGGATCTCCCAGCCGAGCGAGTGCACGGTGCGAACCAGGGCGCCGTCGACGGCTCCCGCGCGATCCCGCAGTTCGGCGGCCGCCTTCGTGTTGTAGGCGAGGGCGCACACGGTCGACGGCTCGATCCGGCGATCGTCGAGGAGATGGCGCAGTCGGGCCGTGAGGGTGCGGGTCTTGCCGGAACCCGCCGGAGCGATGATGCGCGCCGGGCCCGACCCGTGGTTGGCCGCTTCGGCTTGATCGCGGGCGAGTCCATCTTCCACAGGCCGGTGGGGAGGCATCGGGTCGAGGCGGCCGAGGGTCACGGTCTCGGACGGAACGACTGCCGCGTCGACGTCGACCGGTCCGCGGGGGCCGCCGTCGATCCACGCCGGTGTCCCGTCCGGCAGGATCACGTCGGCCGGTCCTCCCTCGGTCGCGCCGAGCCCGGCCGCCTTCTTCGCCCACCACCACCGGGGCTCGCCGGTGCGGGCGTCGTACGTGTTGGCCCAAAGGAGGAAGTGGAGCCGTTCGAGCGGGAAGGTGAAGGCCGCACCGAGCTCCTGGGGCTTCCGCTCCTCGATCTCCGGTGTCCTGAGAGCGACCGGGTCGACGCCGAGCTCGATGACGACGGGCTCCCTCCCCACCCACGCCCGGTGGAGCCGATCGATGGCTCGCTCCGGCTCCGCAAGGGTCGCCTCGTCGACGACGACGACCGGGGCCCCGGTCCACGGTTCGGGAACGGGAACACCGGGCTCGATGACGACGGAGCGCCCGAGGGCTGAGGGAGCGGTCACACCGGCGAGGTTAGATGCACGATGTGACGGAAAGCCCCGGACGACTGGCGGTTGCTGTATCGAACCGATATGGTTATATCGATTCGATACATCGGAGATCGTCGGTGCTCGACTTCGCCATCCTTGGACTGCTTCACGACCGGCCGCGACACGGCTACGAGTTGAAGCGCGCCCTCGGCGACCTCGGCTTCTGGCAGGTTTCGTTCGGGTCCCTCTACCCGGCGCTGCGGCGTCTCGAGAAGCAGGGATTCATCGAGGCCACGAAGGCCGACGGCCGTAGGAAGTCCTACCGGATGACCGAGCCGGGTCGCGTACGCTTCAGTCAGATGCTCGCGGAGACCGATGACGGTTCGGACCGGGAGTTCCAGTTGCGGCTGGCGTTTCTCGGATACATCGAACCGCAGCGCCGCCTCAGGGTCCTCGAGGACCGCAGGACGGCGCTCCAGGACCGCCTCCACGGTGCGCGACGCTCGTTCAAGGGCGCTCGTTCGAGCACGAGGAGGCCGGACAAGTATCGCATGGCGCTCATGGAGCGAAGGGTTCGATCGACTGAGGCAGACATCGCCTGGCTCGACGAACTGATCGCCGGCGAGCGAAGCGCTGCAGCCGGCGCATGAGTTCACAGAACGAGGAGGAGAACATGTCCAACAAGGTACGGGTAGCGATCGCAGGGATGGGGAACTGCGCCAATTCACTGATTCAGGGCGTCGAGTACTACAAGGACGCCGACGAATCCCTCAAGGTCCCCGGGTTGATGCACATCAACCTCGGCGGCTACCACGTCGGTGACGTCGAATTCGTCGCCGCTTTCGACGTCGATGCGTCGAAGGTCGGCCAGGACATGGCGAAGGCCATGTGGGCCGGGATGAACAACACCATCCAGTTCGTCGAGGTCCCGGATCTCGGCGTCGAAGTGATGCGCGGACCGACCTTCGACGGTCTCGGCAAGTACTACGTCGACGAGGTCGAAGAGTCGGCCGCCGAGCCGGTCGACGTCGTTCAGGTCCTCAAGGACACGAAGGCCGATGTCTTCGTGTCCTACCTGCCGGTCGGTTCCGAACAGGCGACCAAGTTCTACGCCCAGGCGGCGCTCGACGCCGGCGTCGCGTTCGTCAACGCCATCCCGGTGTTCATCGCGTCAGATCAGGAGTGGGCACAGAAGTTCATCGACGCCAATCTGCCGATCATCGGCGACGACATCAAGTCGCAGGTGGGCGCCACGATCGTCCACCGTCAACTCGCCCGCCTCTTCGAGGACCGCGGCGTCAAGATCGACCAGACGTACCAGTTGAACTTCGGCGGGAACATGGACTTCAAGAACATGCTCGAGCGTGAGCGTCTCGTGTCCAAGAAGATCTCGAAGACCCAGTCGGTCACGAGCCAGATCGAGCGCAGGATCAACTCCGAGTCGGTCCACATCGGCCCGTCCGACCACGTGCCGTGGCTCTCGGACCGCAAGTGGGCGTACATCCGCCTCGAGGGCACGTCGTTCGGCGACGTTCCGCTCAACGTCGAGTTGAAGCTCGAAGTGTGGGACTCCCCCAACTCGGCCGGCGTGATCATCGACGCCGTCCGTGCGGCGAAGATCGCTCTCGACCGGGGCGTCGGCGGACCGCTCCTCGCCCCGTCGTCGTACTTCATGAAGTCCCCGCCGGTCCAGTACCACGACTCGGTGGCGCACGACAACGTCGAGGCTTTCATCGACGGCACCGTCGACCTGGCGTGCGACCTGGAGGAGTTCCTCTCCGCCTAACCACCCCAAACTCAGGACTCTGGCGTTGATCTGAACCATATTTCGTCGGCATCAACGCCAGAGTCCTGAGTGACGGGCACTGGCACCGGACTCGAGCGTCTCGGACTCCCGGTCACGTACCCGGTCGACTCGACCGGATC
>JAOZRW010000035.1:0-14016 GCA_029939995.1 Acidimicrobiia bacterium
CGCAGTGGGGGGACGCGGCGCCCCGCGCCGCAGGGGGGCATCCTCGCCGCAGGGGGGGCATCGATCGGACGGTCGACGGGAACTACGCTTGACGCTATGGAGATCCGATTCCTCGGAGCGGCCGGGTGCGTCACGGGGTCCCGCTACCTGATCGACACAGCCGACGCGCGGCTCATGGTCGACTGCGGCCTGTTCCAAGGGTTCAAGCAGTTGAGGAAACGTAACTGGGCCCCGTTCCCGGTCGATCCGGCGTCGATCGACGCGGTGATCCTCACCCACGGACACATCGACCACACCGGGTACCTGCCCGTCCTCGTCAAACACGGCTTCGAAGGCCCGGTCTATGCAACATCGGGCACCCGGGCTCTGTGCGGCATCATCCTCCCCGACAGCGGGCGACTCCAGGAGGAGGACGCGGCGCACGCCAACCGCCACGGCTCGTCCAAGCATCACCCGGCGCTGCCGCTCTACACGGAACAGGACGCGAACCGCGCCCTCGGCCTGATCGAACCCGTCCCTTTCCACCACGATCTCGAACTTCCCGGCGGAGCCCGGTTCCGCTACCAGCGGGCCGGGCACATCCTCGGCGCCTCGTCCGTGCGGCTCGAAGCCGACGGCACGTCGCTGCTGTTCAGCGGAGATCTCGGCCGGCCACACGACCCCGTCATGCCGCCCCCGGACCCACCCGGTGACCCGGACTGCCTCATCGTCGAATCGACGTACGGCAACCGCCTGCACGATCGCACCGACCAGAGCGGGAAACTCGCGGAGATCGTGAACCGGACCGCCGAACGCGGTGGCGTCGTCCTGATCCCGGCATTCGCCGTCGGCCGGACCCAGGCCGTCCTCTACGCCCTGAGCCGACTCGAGGAAGCGAACAAGATCCCCCGCCTTCCGATCTACCTCGACAGCCCGATGGCGATCGGCGCAACAGCCCTGTACGACACGCATCCGGGTGATCACCGGCTCTCGTCGCAGGCGCTTCGCGCCATGGAGTCCCGCACGACGTTCATCCGCACCGTCGAAGAGTCGAAGCGGCTGAACCACCTCCCCGGTCCGGCGATCATCGTCTCGGCCTCGGGGATGCTCAGCGGCGGCCGGGTCCTGCATCATCTCCGGGCGCACGGCCCCGATCCGGACAGCACCCTCGTCTTCGTCGGGTATCAAGCGGCGGGGACTCGCGGTGCCGACATCCTGGCCGGACGGCGTGAAGTGAAGATCTACGGATCGATGATCCCCATCCGCTGTGAGGTCGAGAGCCTGCACGGATACTCCGCCCATGCCGACGCGGACGAGATCATGGCATGGCTCCGCAACGTGAAACCGGCTCCGCGACGTACCTTCATCACCCACGGCGAACCCGATGCCGCGGAGGCCCTGCGGAAGCGTATCGCCGCCGAGTTGGCCTGGGAATCCGAGACGCCGATCATCGGCGAGTCATTCGCGCTCGACTGATCTGCCGACGCCACCGAACCGTTGCCCCACCGTCACGTGGCCGCGGACTCACTTCGTGGGAGGGTTCTTCGCCTTGTTGACGAGTTCGATGAAACCGACAACGGGATCTCCTGCCTCCATCGCCTTCAACGCTTCGGCGTACTGCTCGACGTGGTGCTCGACGAACGCCAGGAGGTGCTTGTGATGCAGCGTCGTGCCGCGTCCGACCCGGCCGTGGCTGCCGACGGCGAGAAGCCGTACGCGCTGCTCACCGCCTGTGTACTCCCCTCGCTCCGCGAGCAACTTGGCCGCCTCCTCGACGGGAGCACCGAGGGAGCCTCCGACCCGGCGGAGGGCGGCTTCGAGAACGAGCGGGTTCCGCATGCCCGGGTTGAACTCGGTCTTGCCCTGCTTCACCTCGACGAACAGCACGTCGACGCGAGACTCGTCGACGTGGAGCGCCGGGTCGAGCGCCACGATGATGCCGCCCTCGGTCCGCCGCTCGTGGGCGGATCGACGGTGATGCTCCACGAGCGTCGGCAGCCGGACGGCGATCACGTCCAGATCGGTGAGCGACCGGTAGCCGTGTTTCGTCGAGACGCTCACCTCGAACTCGGTGAGCGTGAAGTAGCCGTTCACGCGAAGGTACGCGCACACGAGGGCGACGGCAGGATCATCCCACATGGGTCGGTACTTTCATCCGTGACTCCTCACATCCCTCGTCCTTTCCATCGGTGCGGAACCGGGGCGAACAGGATGCCACGGCTCACCGGGTCCCTGCACATCACCGTCCTCCCCCGAGCCGCTCCGCGAGGCGTCGCCGGGCCGTCTCGTCCCCGAAGACCGTGATCGCGTCCCCCGGCTTCAGCACCTGGTCCCCGGATGCGACGAGCAGATCGTTCCCCCGGTTGATCGACACGACGATGCACCCCTCCGGCCAGGGCACCTCACGGATGGTCCGGCCGGCGGCCGGGGAGTTCTCGCCGATCTCGAACTCGAAGAACTCGGTCGATGCGGACCGACGAGTCCTCGTCCGTTCCGGGAGCCGATCCTGTCTCGCCGCCGCCCCCAGCGCCATGTGATAGGCGTTGATCGCATCTTCCCTCCGGAACATCGCGACGAGCCGATGCGGATCGTCGTCGGCGACGACGGGGAGCCGTCCGACGCCGAGGGCCGCCATCCTCTCCAGCGTCTCCGACACGGGCATGTCTCCGGTCACCGTGGCCGGATCGCGCATCATCGCGTCACCGGCCGTCACCTGATCGGACGGCCCCCCGGCGCGAAGGATGTCGGTTTCGGTCACCAGACCGACGAGCCGGTCGCCGTCGACGACGGGAACGCCGTGGAGGCGTTCACGCTGCAGAATGCCGCGGACTTCGCCGAGCGTCATATCGGGCGGGACGGTGACCGGCGGCAGGAGACCGAGGTCGCGCACCCGGACCGTGTCCAAGAGATCCACGTGACTCATCTGAACGGTGTGGATCCCCATCCGAACGAGCGGGGAGGTGTACGCGCTCTCCGGATGGAACCGGTCGGCGAGGAACGTGCTGATCGCTACCGCCAGCATGAGCGGCATCACGAGCCCGTAGTCGCCTGTGACTTCGAACACGATCAGGATCGACGTCAACGGGGCGCGGGCGACGCCGGCGAAGACGGCCGCCATGCCGACGAGGGCGAAAGCCCCGGTCTCGAGGGCCGAATGATGCCACAAGCCCCCCGACAGCTGAGCGAACGCGGCTCCGGCCGTGGCCCCGATGAAGAGGCTCGGCATGAAGATCCCGCCTGCGCCCTTGCCGCCGAGGGTGAACGAGGTTGTGATCACCTTCCCGATCGCGAGCAAGCCGAAGATCCACCACGTCTTCTGGATCTCCTCGCTGAGCACGAGCTGGATGAAGGACTGCCCCGTCCCGAGCACGTCGGGAAGCCAGAACCCGACGGATGCGACGATGAGGCCGAACAGGACCGGCCGGACCCATCCGGGGAGGCGCTCCAGCCCGGTGACCGTGTGATCGAGACCTTCGATGAAGAGGTAGGCGAGACCGACCGAGATGAACCCGAGCAAGGCGTAGAGCCCCAGTTGCCATGGATCGTCCAGCGAGTACCCGGACACGCGGAACGTCAATTCATCCCCGATCAGCGTGTGAGAGACGACCGCCCCCGCCACCGAGGCCGCTACGACGGTGTGCAGGTAGCGCACGGACATGTCGCGGAGGATCACCTCCATGGCGAAGAACATGCCGGCGATCGGCGCGTTGAAGGTCGCCGCGATCCCCGCACCGGCGCCCGCGGCCACGAGCGCGCGCATCTCCGGCTCCGGGATCCGCGACGCCCGGGCCACGATCGAGCCGAGGCCGGCACCGATCTGAGCGATCGAGCCCTCCCGTCCGGCCGATCCGCCGCTACCGATCGTCAGCGCCGTCGCGATCGTCTTCAGGAGCGGCACCCGTGCCCGGATGTAGCCGCCGCGCACGGTGAGGGCCGCGATGATCTGCGGGACGCCGTGGCCGGCGACTTCGGGGGCGAAGAGCGCGGTGACGAGCCATGCGAGGAACATCCCGATCGGGATGGTCACGAACATCCACCAGCCGTTCACGAACGGCGCATCCGCCACCCTCATCGTCAGACGGCCGACGAACTCGAGGCTGTAGATGAGCGCCGCGGCACCGGCGCCTGCACCGGCACCGACGAGCAGCGACAGGAGAAGGAGCCCCGCGGCACCCCACGGCCGCAGCCAGCGTGACCAGATCGAACGGCTCACGGCTACAACCCCCTCCTCTCCTCGTATCAGATCTCTACGTTGACGCCGATCTCGAGCGATCGATCCGGCGGCAGGTGGAAGAACCGGGCGGCGTTCATCGCGTTCCTCGCCATCAACGCGAAGAGCTTCTCCCTCCATATGGCCATACCCGGTCGGTCCGTCGCAAGCACCGTCTCCCGACCCAGGATGTACACCGTGTCGTCCGGGTCGATGCCGAATCCCTTCATCGTGATGTCGGTGAGCGCCTGCGGCACGTCGGGTTGCTCCATGAACCCGTACTTCAGGACGACCTGGAAGAACCCGAGGCCGAGGTCCCACACGTCCGTTCGGGCGGCCCGCGGAACCCGGGGAATGTCGCTCGTCACCACCGAGACCAGCACGACGGTTTCGTGGAGCACTTCGTTGTGACGCAGATTGGCGAGCAGCGCAGGCGGGGTTCCCCCCGGATGCGAATACATGTACACGGCGGTCCCGGGAACACGGACTGCCGCCGTCTTCGCCACCGAACCGACGAAACGCTCGATCGGCAGCTCGTCCTGACGCAGACGGGCGTTGAGGAGCTGCCTGCCCTTCTTCCAGGTCGTCATGAACGTGAAGATCCCGGTACCGATCACGAGAGGGAACCACCCGCCGTCGGGGATCTTGAACAGGTTCGCTCCGAAGTACGCCAGATCCACGAAGAGGAACCCCGCCGCGACGATCCCGGACAGACCGGCCGACCAGCCCCACACCTCTCGCATCACGACGTAGATCAGGACGGTGGTGATCACCATGGTCATCGACACCGCGATGCCGTACGCCGCTGCGAGATTGCTCGACGAGCGGAACCCGACGACGAGGCCCACCGCTGCGATCATGAGGGACCAGTTGACGGCGGGGATGTAGACCTGGCCGGACTCCGAGGCCGACGTGTGCAAGATCCGCATGCGCGGCAGATAGCCGAGGCGGATCGCCTGCATCGTCAACGAGAACGCTCCCGAGATCAGGGCCTGTGAGGCGATGATCGTCGCACCGGTCGCGATGACCACGAGCGGCCACACGGCCCATCCGGGCGCCATGAGGTAGAACGGATTCGCGATGCCCTCGGGGTTGTCGAGCAGGAACGCCCCCTGCCCGAAGTAGGTGAGCACGAGCGCCGGGAACACGACCACGTACCACGACGTCTCGATCGGAGCCTTGCCGAAGTGCCCCATGTCGGCGTAGAGCGCTTCGCTGCCGGTGACCACGAGGAAGACCGAACCGAGTGCCAGGAACCCGTTCCATCCGTTGTTCGCGAAGAAGCGGACGGCATGGACCGGGTTGAGGGCGGAGAGGACCTCCGGGTTGGCGAAGATGTGGGGCAGGCCGAGGAGGGCGAGGATCGAGAACCAGAGAACCATCACCGGTCCGAAGATCCGCCCGACCGTCCCCGTCCCGTGCCGCTGGATGAGGAAGAGCCCGATCAGGATCACCGATGCGATCGGGAGGATGTACGGCTCGAGGACGGGGGTGGCGACCTGGATGCCTTCCACGGCGGACAGGACCGAGATCGCCGGAGTGATCATGCCGTCGCCGTAGAGCAGCGCCGTGCCGAACAGCCCCACCATCACGAGGATCCACCGGCGGCGGTCGGTGTGATGCAGCGGTTGCCGGCTGGGGATGATGAGCGCCGTCAGCGCGAGGATCCCTCCCTCACCCTCGTTGTCGGCACGCATCACCACCGTCAGGTACTTGATCGAGATGACGATGAGCAGTGACCAGAACACGAGAGAGAGCACACCCAGGATGTTCTCCTGCATCACCTCGAGCCCGTGGCTCTCGAACGACTCGCGCATGGCGTAGAGAGGGCTCGTCCCGATATCCCCGTACACGACTCCGAGCGCCCCGAGCGACATCATGGCCAGATAGGCCGGACGCTTCAGACTCGCCGCCTCGCTGTTCGACATACGCCTCCGCGATCGTCCCGGCCCCGCCGACCCTCGGCGAGCCATCCCGCCAGCGTATCACCACGTCAAGCGGGGAATAGGGTAAGACGGCAGATCGGGGACGGGGCATGTGGCCCAGCATCCGGAAACCGGGTATGTTGAGCCGACCGACGACCACGGAGACCCGCCCCACCATGAACGCTGAAGACAAAGCCCGACCCGTCGTCGGGCTGGCCTTGAGCGGCGGGGCCGTGCGCGGGGCAGCGCAGGCGGGCGCCCTGTCGGTGTTCGACGAGCACGACGTCCCGATCGACATCATCGCGGCCACCAGTGCCGGCACGACCGTGGGCGCCCTCTACGCCGGCGGCGTGCCACCAGAGGAGATCTCCGCTCTGATCGGCAGCATGACCTGGCCCACCGCCACGAAGCTCGCCGGGCTGAAACGCCTCGGCCTGTTCACCATGGGCCCCTTCTCCGAACTCATCTCCGAACGCCTCGACGGCGCCACGTTCGCCGACCTCGACAAGAAACTGATCGCGGTGGCGTGCGACATCATCACCGGCACCCGGGTCCTCATCACGGAAGGAGACGTCGGCAAGGCCGTGCAAGCGAGCTCGGCCGTACCCGGCCTCTTCGTACCGGTCGAAGACGGCGATCGACTCCTCATCGACGGAGGCACCGTCGACAACTACCCGGTCACGGTCCCGTACGAGGCGGGAGCGGACGTCGTCATCGGCGTCGACATCGGCTCCCAGCCCGGAACCCATCGACCGAAACGCATCCTCGATGTGGTCGTGGCCGCGGCTGCAGTTCGCAGCAAGTCGACGGGCGTACGCATCGTCGACGTCGACATCGTCCCCGACGTGCGCGAGTTCGCGTCGTTCGACTTCGAGGCCGTCCCCGAGATGTACGAGCGGGGACGCCAGGCGGCCGAAGAAGCGATGCCGAAGATCAACGCTCTGTTGGGCCGCTGAGGATCAGTAGGCGCAGGTGAGGCTCTCGGGACCCCGGTTGCGGTAGGTCTCGATGAACGAGGCGATCTCGAGATCCGCCCCGTCGTACGCCTTGAGGCGGTTCCATGCGGTTGCGACGACGGGAACGTCGAGCCGGGCGTTCGGGGAGAGGATGACCCGGTCGTCGTACCGGTTCACGATGTCCCGCAGGCCCGTGACGGTCTCGTCGGGAACGTCTTGTCCGTACCAGATGACGACGGTCCCGTGTTCGAGGGAGTGGACGGCGAACTCGGCGGGAACCTCCTGTCCGAAGATCCCGCACCGTGCGGAGCTCGGGTTGTGGCTCCCGCTCGTCGGCGTAGCCGTTGCATACGAGGCCGCTTGTCCCGTCGACAGGTGGGCGCGGCCGTTGCTAGAGATCCTCTCGACGCCGGGAAGCTCCGGCGGAACGACCTTCTGGAAGACGACGAAACCCGCCGCCGCCACCAGTGCGACGCCGACCGCGAGGCCGAGCCCCTGCTTCAGCCGTCGCTTCCGGGTGGCAGTGCGTTTCGCTGCGGCCTCGGCGACCTTCCGCTCTTCTCGCCTCGCCCGCTTCTCAGCCTGTTTGGCCGCGTCCGAATCGTCCCGCTTGCCCGATCGCCTCTTCGCCACGCAAAACCCCTCTCTCCGGTGTGATCACGACCATCAACCAGAAGTCGACGATCCCATTCCCGTCGTCCACCGGCTCGCGGGCACTCGGGCACGGGAACAGAACGCGCCCCGGTTGCGTTCCCCGGTCCGATACAGATGAGCGACGCCGGGATGGATCTTCCGGACATGGCTTCCAAATGGGGGGCGTAGAGTCGAAGCATGGAAGAGGTAACGTGATCAATACGGACGGACCGACACCCCCGCAGCAAGAGCGCGGGATGCGCCGCCACGCCGTCGCGTGGGGCCTCGTCGCCATCCAGGGGGTGCTGATCGTCGGGATCCTCCTCACACCCGTCGGCGACGCATGGCCGCTCCCCCGGGCCGCAGCGATTCTCTCCAACCTGCTGACCTGGCTCGGGCTCGGACTGGTCATCTGGGCGATCCTCGTGTTCGGCCGCGGCGTCACGCCGTCGCCGATGCCGTCGCGCAAGGCTCACCTCCAAACCCGCGGGCCGTACCGGTGGATCCGCCATCCGATGTACACCGGGGTGATCGTGCTCATGGCCGGCTCGACGATGGGGCGCCGGAACTGGGTCGCGGCCGGCCTGTGGATCCTGCTGCTGTTGTTCTTCCTCGCCAAGCTGCGGTGGGAAGAGCGACGTCTCGTCGAGCACTACCCCGGCTACGACTCGTATCGCATGAGGGTTCCCGCTCTCGTGCCGTGCGGACGATGGTTCTCTTCGGCCGAAGGGGACTCCTCAGCCGGATGAGGACTCGATCAGGCGATACAACGCCGGGCGGGGGTTGAACGACCGGTCGATGAGCCCGTGGCGCGGGTAGTAGCCGCGGTCGTGATCCATGAAGCCGTCGAGGAAGACGTCGACATCGGGCTCCGATCTCGCGGCGTCCGCGGTCTCGGCGACGCGCTCGGCGACCACCTCATCGTCGTCGAACATCGCGCTCTCGCTCCCCCGCGGCAGTTCCACGATCACCACGCCGTGCCTCCCATCGACAGCGGCAACTCGGCGTGCCCGCCGCAGACCGTCTTCAACCGGCTCCGTCCACGGGATCCGGAACACGACGTCGCCGAACACCACCGTGGCATCGGCCCGCCGCAACAGGTCGAGCGCCGTCTTGTCATCGACGTCGAACCCCGCGGCCACGAAGTGGTGGACGGCCGCGTCGGCCGCACCGACCGGTGTGATCGGAGCGATGGCGAGATCGACGCCGTCGATCGCCACGCCGTCGAGCGACGCGAGCACATCGGTGAACCGCCCGGGTGGGACGATGATCTCCCAGCGCCGGGCGTCGGGGGCCAGGGACCGCACCGTGTCGACGGCCCGTCGATCCGGAACGCCCCCCGAGTAAACGCTGAACCGCATGCCGCGCGACGCCAGGGCTCTCATCCTCCCGAGACCGTCGGTCGTCGACACGTCTTCGATCGGTATCCGGACGTCTCCGATCCGGGCTTCCCACAGCGCGAGGATCGATGCGTCGTTGCGGATCCGCTTCCGCCTGAATTCGTCGAGTCCCGCGGTCGGGAAGTCGGTGACGCTCATCCATCCGTGCCGCAGGGTCACTCCGACGGGGCTCTCCCATCGCGGATCGAGGGCGATCTCGACCGGTACCGGCAGCGGATCGTCCGGCGAGGTCCCACCGAACGAGCGGATCGGTCTCGTGAAGTGACCGTCGGGCGTCACGTCGACGACGAAGATCCCCAACTTCGGCGGATCGTCGCGACCGTTCTCAGCCCGAGGGGCCACACCCGCCACCTCCGCGTAGTCGGGACGGACGAATCCGGTCGACGGGGCGACGTACAGGTCGGTGGATCCGTACCGGTTGTAGAGGAAGTTGTGGACGTGCCCGGAGAAGAGCGCCTCGACGCCGTGGGTGTCGAGGAGCGCAAGGAACCACGACCGGGCCGGATCGCCGAGGTTGTCGTAATGCTCGTTCTCCAGCGGATCGCGAACGAACGGCGGGTAGTGGCCGAACACGAAGATGCGCTTCCCCGACTCCGACGCCGCCCGGAAGTCCTCTTCGAGCCAGCGACGCTGCCGTTCCTCCCGTTCGAACCCCGAGTTCATCACCTGGGTGTCGACGATGACGAAGTGGGCGTCGTCCACGTCGAACGATCCGAACGAACGGCCCCAGGCCGTCTCGAACACCGGGTAGTTCTCCTCCGCGACGGCCGGGACCGCCACGAGAGCGTCGGGTTTGTCGCCGACGTCGTGGTTGCCCGCCACGAAGTGGATCGGATGCCGGAGGTCCGCGTAGACGCGTGTCGCCAGATCGATGGCTTCGAGGTGGGTGTCCTCGACCGGCAGGGGATGGACGATGTCCCCGAGATGGACGACGAACGACGCATCGATCCGGTTACAGAGATCGACGACGAACTCGTTGCGTTTCACGAGCCACGCGTTCGATGGATACGCCTCGACCTCCTGATCGGGTGGCCGGATGTGCGAGTCGGCCACGACGATGAACCGGAACGTCGGCTCACCGGCTTCCATCGGCCGCTCCTGTCTCTTCGAACATCGCCATGACGGTAGTGCCCCTATGCTCCGCGTCCCCGGAGAGGCGCAACCGTGCGTATCGAGACACCCAGACAACGACGAAGGCGTCACGCCGTCGAGGCTCCGTTCCCGGACGAGTGGCGAACACTCCTCGCTGCGGACATGGTGCACTGGCGCTGGCTCGACGACGAGGAACGGGACCACCTCGAGTGCCTCGTCAAGGGCTTCCTCTTCGACAAGCGCTTCGAATGGGTCGACGGCCTCGAAGAGACCGACGAGATCAAGGTCCTGGTCTCCGCGTCGGCATGCCTCCTGATCCTGGGACTCGAAACGGCCTACTACCGGGATGTCACGTCGATCATCATGCACCCCACGCAGACGGCGCAGCGGGGTCAACGCGGAGCGCCGGAGGCGGCGGGCCTGGCGACCGACGCGATCGTCCCGATCCTCGGCGAGGCGATGCTGCACGGCCCGGTTCTGATCGCGTGGGACTCGGCGAAACGATCGGCGGCGCATCCGAACACGGGTCACAACGTGATCTACCACGAGTTCGCCCACAAGATCGACATGGCGGACGGAAGCGCCGACGGCCGTCCCCCGATGACGAAGGCGCAGCAGGATCGATGGGAAGAGGTATGCCGTCGAGAGTACGAGGCACTCAAGGACGGAACGAACGACGATCCGCTCCTCGACGACTACGGGGCCGTCAACCGGGCCGAGTTCTTCGCCGTGGCCACCGAGTTGTTCTTCGACCGTCCCGTGCACATGCAGCAGCGAGAGGCCGATCTCTACGGCGTTCTCAGCGAGTTCTATCGCCAGGATCCGGCGGAACGCGAACGGCGATACGCGAAACGGAACCGGTAGCGGGCCGACCCGCCACGTCCCGGCTGCGCCTCAACGGCGGTGCTCTGTGAGAACGTCGCCGTAGATGCGGTCGACCCGGCCCGCGATCTGACGCCAGTCGTATTCCTGTTCGATCATTCGCCGGGCATGACGGCCCCGTTCGAAGCGGACCGCCGGATCGGACACCGCCCCGGCCATGGCATCCGTGAGGGCAGCCTCGTCGTCCGGTGTCACACGCCAACCGTTCGGTCGTTCCGGATCGGTGTTGACGAACGACGTCGGGCCGCCCGAGTCCGTCGCGATCACCGGCAGTCCGCACGCCATGGCCTCGAGGTAGACCTGCCCGAACGGTTCGTCGACCGACGGCGCAACGAAGACGTCTGCGCAGTTGAACCCGACGGCGAGGTCCTCATGTCCGCGCCAGCCGGCGAAGAAGACACCTTCGACGCCGAGCGACTCCGCCACCGCGTGCGGATGTTCTCCTTCCCACTCACCCGGATAGCCGCCCCAGATAACCAGCGGCGGTGCGTGCGATCCGAGCACCTCGCGCATCGCTGCGTATGCCCGGATGAGGAGCGGCACGCGTTTGAAGCCAAGGAAACGGCCCACGAAGAGCAGCACGGGGAGCATCTCTCCCGTCGCCGGATCCACGAACCGACGATCGATCTCGCTCTCGGTGTACCGGATGGTGCCGGGTCGGCCGCTCTCGTCCCATCCCCGGGGATCGTCGACCAGCCACCGGCGCCACTGCTCCAGGCGTTCGCTTCTCGGAAGGTCGAGGGGCGCGAACCGCCCTACGTCGACGCCGTTCGGCACGATCTCGACGGTTGAAGGATCCACACCGAGAAGGTCGACGGCCAGGTCTCGATCGGTCGGTGAGATCACCATGAGGCGCTCGGCCCTGTTGGCAGCTCGCACCAGGCGTCGATCCCACTCGGCGGCGTGCTCCCATCGATCGGCGCCGCCCGCACGGATCTCCGCCAGCATCTTCATCTCGGTGCCGTGCAGATGGACCACCACGGGCCGGTCGCTCACGGCGGCGATCGCGTCGTTGACGTGGGTGAGGTGGTGCACGTGGTAGAGGTCCGGCTCCTCGACGCTTTCGAGCAGCGACCGCCACACGTCAACCTGACGGAGGTACTCGTCGTCGTCCAGGGAGGCGAAGACGCGGTCGGGCACTCCCGGGCGGTCCTCGAACGACGGGTGGATCGGCACCGGCGCCGCCATCGGATCGCGCCCCTCTTCGAACCACTCCACTGCTTGGGTGAAGTCGAGGGCCGCCACGTCGAGGTCTCCGAAGAACGTTGCGGCGTGCGATGCGACTCCCGGCGCACCCAGCGATCCGCAGCAAACCATCACGTCGTCACCGCGCTCTCGAAGAGCTTCTCCGAGGTAGCGCACGACCTGCGCCGACCCGCCTCTCGGATAGAACGCCAACGTCATGACGATCCGACGTCCGGATCTCATGCCTCACATCCTCGTCGCCACCGAACGGACTCCATCTGCGCAGTCTGCCATCTTCCCCCGGATTCGTCGTCACCTATCATCCGGCGACAGCCACCCGATGGACGGAGCCGAAATGACAGATACGAGTTCCCTGACCGTTCGATCCGCCCATCTTCGCTCACGATCCGGGTTGTTCGACATCGTCATCCGGGAGGGTTCGATCGTCGCGATCGTTCCGGCGGGCGAAGCCGGGCCGGACGCCGTCGATGTGGAAGCGTCCGGAAACCTGGTCACAGAGTCGTTCGTCAACACGCACCTCCACCTCGACAAAGTGTTCACCCTCGCCCGGCTCGGCGACGCCGCCCTCTCCGAGTACCAGAGCGGCGACATGGGCAAGGCGATGTCGGCGATCGAAACCGCCGCGTCGGTGAAGGAGGGCCAGAACGCCGAGGCCATGCTCACCGCCGGACGGCGAGCCCTGGCGATGGCGGCGTACTACGGCAACACGCACATCCGGGCGCTGGCGGACGTCGATTCGAAGGCGGGTACCCGCGGCGTCGAGGTTCTCGTCGCGCTGCGCGACGAGTTCGCGGGACTGGTCGACGTGCAGGTCGTCGCCTTCGCCCAGGATGGGATCATCCGCGAGCCCGGTACCGAAGACCTGCTGCGGAGATCGATGGAGATCGGTGCGGACGTCGTCGGCGGCATCCCCTGGATCGAGTTCACCGAGACGGACATGGCGGATCACGTCCGCATCGTCTTCGACATCGCCGTCGAACACGACGCCCCCGTGTCGATGCTCCTCGATGACGCCGGAGATCCGGGCCTGCGCACGCTCGAGATGATGGCAACCGAAGCGCTGCGCCGTGGATGGAGGGGACGGGCCCTGGCCCACCATGCGAGGGCCATGCAGCTCTATCCGGATCCCTACTTCGAACGGCTCGTGGCGCTGTTGAAAGCCGCCGACGTCGCCGTCGTCTCCGACCCGCACACCGGTCCGCTGCACGCCCGCGTCCGGGAACTCACGGCGGCGGGCGTCAACGTGAGTCTCGGCCAGGACGACATCTCCGACGCCTACTACGCGTTCGGGCGCAACAACATGCTCGAAGTCGCGTTCCTGTCGGCCCACCTGCTGTGGATGATGTCGGGGCCCGACCAGGAGCTCATCTACGACGCCGTCACGATCAACCCGGCCGACGCCATCGGCCTCGAGAACCACCGCCTGGCGGTCGGAAACCGGGCGAACCTCGTGGTTCTCGAAGGCGAGAACCTCACCGAGGCTCTCCGTTTCCATGCCGCCCCGAGCGCCGTGGTCAGCCACGGCCGCCTGGTCGACACCGATGCCATGAAAGCCACCGCGAAGACCCCGTAGGCCCCGCGAACAGGTGGCCGCCCATGCATATTCCCCGTCCCCCCGACGGCACAACCCCACTCCGCCCGTCCCCCCGACGGAACGGCGGGGGGACGCGAACTCGCTCGGCGAGTTCGCAGGGGGGCATCCCGAGTTCGCAGGGGGGCATCCCGAGTTCGCA
>JAOZRW010000035.1:14116-21451 GCA_029939995.1 Acidimicrobiia bacterium
CGAGTTCGCAGGGGGGCATCCCGAGTTCGCAGGGGGGCATCCCGAGTTCGCAAGGGGCATCCAAGAACACACCGTCTGCCCTCCGGGTTTCTCCCAACCTCCTGCCCCGACGGCGGAGAATGCAACGGGGCGCTCGGCGTCTTCGCCCGGTTTCTCAGCCGTTGAGGGCGCCGTCCAGATCGGCGATGATGTCCTCCACGTCCTCGAGCCCGACCGAGAGGCGGACGAGGCCGTCGGTGATGCCCGACGCGACCCGCTCCTCCGGCGGAACCATCCGATGCGTGAGCGATGCAGGGTGTTGGATCAGCGTGTCGACGTTCCCGAGGCTGACCCCGAGTTTCGCCAGCTTCACCCGGTCGAGCAGATGGGTCGCAGCGTCGTACGAACCGAGGTCGAACGCGATCATCGCCCCGAAAGCATCCATCTGACGCGCCGCCACCTCATGCCCCGGATGGCCGGGCAGGCCCGGATAGTGAGTTGCGACGACGGCCGGGTGCCCATCGAGATACCCGGCGACGGCCATGCCGCTCTCTGAGTGTCGGGCCATCCTGAGAGGCAGCGTCTTGAGGCCGATGTTCGTCAGCCAGCAATCGAACGGGCTCGGCACACCGCCGAGGCCGCCCACGAGCGGCTTGATCCGCTCGGTCAGCCATTCCGGATCGCGCGCCACGACCGCACCGCCGACGACCGTGCCGTGCCCGTTGATGTACTTGGTGGTGGAGTGAACGACCACGTCGGCTCCGTGCTCGAGCGGTCGCTGGATGACCGGCGTCGCGAACGTGTTGTCGACGACGACCTTCACACCGAAGGCGTGCGCGATCTCTGCGGTCCGGGCGATGTCGATGATCGCCATCGTCGGGTTCGCCGGGGTCTCCATGTAGACGACTGTGGTGTTGGGATGCGTTTCCAGCGCCTGTTCGAGCGCCGCCGGGTCGAGCGCCGGGATCCGGCTGTTCGTGATCCCGTAGCCGGTGAGCACGTTGGAGATGAGACCGTCGGCGGATCCGTACAGAACCCGCTGCGTGAGGAGATGATCTCCGGCTCGTGCGAGGCCCATCAGCGCAGCACTGATCGCCGCCATGCCGGAGCCGAAGATCTCGGCCTTCACCTGATCCCGTTCATCGCCCAGCCCGATTCCTTCGAGTGCGGAGATCTTGCCGGCGAGCGCCGCTCGTGAGGGGTTCCCGGGACGCGTGTAGACGTACGCCTCGCTCTCCCCGCTCGTGAAGGCTTTCACGGCATCCATGTCCTCGAACGTGAACGTCGACGTCTGATAGATCGGGGCGATGTGGGCCCCGGAGGGGTCGTGCACCTCACCGGCGTGTATCGCCGCGGTCGCCATATTCAGACGGGGATCGGAACTCATCGTGGTCTCCCTTCGGGCCCCTCGACGCCGGGTCGTCGCACCCGGCCGCATGAGCCGTGTTCGACGCAACAGTACCGGCGCGGAGGATCCGCGGAATCCGGAACACCACACGCCGGATGATGGTTGTATGGCTCCATGACACCGCCCGCGTCCTCCGGGACGACCGCCTCGATCGCCCTCGCCGACGCATACGGCGAGCCCACCACGCTGGGTGTGTTCCACGCCGACCCGCTCGTGGTGATCCTCGTCAGGTACTTCGGCTGCCTTCCGTGCCAGGACTTCGTGCGCGAGGTCGACCGCTCCATCGACCGCTTCCCGGAAGGGAGTCGTGTCATCGCCGTCGGCGGATCTGCCGACTATCAGGCCAGGTGGCTGCACGAGACGAAGGGGGTCGACATGCCGCTGCTGCTCGACCCGGAACAGCGTGTGAGGGCCGTCGCCGGTGTCGGAGATCTCACCGCCCGGCAGATGTCGAGCCTCAGCGGTGCAGGCAACTACGTCAAGTCGCTCTTCCGCGGGTTCCGCCCGCAGGTCCCCACGGCCGACGCCACGAAGGCCCCCGGTGTCGTCGTGTTCGGTCCCGATTTCTCGATCCGCTGGGTGCACCGGGGCGAGGCGCTCGGCGACTATCCGCCGGTCGATGCCCTGATCGCTCGAATCACGTCCCCGACCGACTGACCCCACCAGACCAGGGGAAATGCGGTGGTAGTGCCGGGAGGTCGTTATCGTCCTGTTTACCGCACCGGGTGGAGGTCAGCGCTTCGTCGCTTCCCCGGTGATCACACGGCTCAGTTTCTCACCCGGTCGAACCACCTCTTCTGCCGACTCTCGATCCCGCAAGCGACATGGTTCGCGCGGTCGAGCGAGACCAGGCATATTCATCGACGCCCCTTCGCGGGGCCAGGAGTCATCATGACGACCACCTTTGCCCAACTCGGGCTCCCCAATGCGCTCGTGCGCTCGCTCGAAGCGCGCGACATCACCGACGCTTTCCCCGTCCAGGAAGCGACCATCCCCGATGCCCTCGCAGGCAAGGACGTCTCGGGCAAAGCCCCGACCGGTTCGGGCAAGACGCTCGCGTTCGGCCTCCCCCTCCTCACGAGGGTCGATCGGGCCAAGAGCGGCAAGCCCCGATCGTTGATCCTCGCTCCGACGCGTGAACTCGCCGAGCAGATCAAGATGGAACTGGCTCCGCTCGCCAAGTCCGTCGGCAGAAACGTGTTCGCCGTCTACGGTGGCGTGTCATACGGGCCGCAGAAGGCCGCGATGCGCAAAGGCGTAGACGTCCTCGTGGCGACACCGGGTCGTCTCGAGGACCTCATCGAACAGCGGGTCGTCGACCTCAGCGATGCCAACATCGTCGTCGTCGATGAAGCCGACCGCATGGCCGACATGGGATTCATGCCCGCCGTCCGCCGCATCCTCGACGGAACGGCGAAGCAGCGTCAGACGCTCCTGTTCTCTGCGACCCTCGACGGCGACATCGCCACGCTGAGCAAGCGCTACCAGAACAACCCGGTGCGGCACGACGCCGGATCCGTCGAGCCGGACACGATCGATGCACGCCACCACTTCTGGCTGGTGCAGCATCACGACCGTGTCCAGCACACCGCCGATCTTGTCGACAAGTCGGGGCGCTCGATCGTGTTCACCCGCACCCGGCACGGTGCCGACCGGCTCGCCAAGCAGCTCTCCCGGGAGGGGATCAACGCCGTTGCGATGCACGGCGGACGATCACAGAATCAGCGGAACCGGGCCCTTCAAGCCTTCTCGAAGGGGCGTGCACAGGCACTGATCGCCACCGACGTGGCCGCTCGCGGCATCCACATCGATGCGGTCGCCTCCGTGATCCACTTCGATCCACCGTCCGATCACAAGGACTACCTCCATCGTTCGGGCCGCACGGCCCGCGCCGGTGCGACGGGGACCGTCGTCAGCCTCGTGACCGGTGAGCAGAAGCGTGCAGTTCGTCGCATGCAGAAGGACCTCGACCTGCAGGTTCCGTTCGACGAGCCCCGTCTCGACGAGATCGGCGACGGGGGCTATCGGATCGGCGAGACCGCTCCGACGAAGCCCAAACGCACCGTTCCCGCACCGAAACCCGACACGAACCGGGAGCGCAAGACGCAGCCGGCGGCCGGCAGCAGCAGGCCCTCCGATGCCGACGCACCTGCATCGAAGAGCGTGAAGAGCGACAGCCTGTACGTGGCGAACCTGCCGTGGGAGACCACGGACGACGACGTCGCACGCCTCTTCGAGCGCTTCGGCGACGTCCATCAGGTGACGATCATCACCGATCGCCGCACGGGCCGTTCCAAGGGCTTCGCGTTCGTCGACATGCCCCAGCCCGCAGCGCGGAGCGCGATCGCCGGCCTGCACGCAACGAAGTTCGACGGCCGCGATCTCACGGTCCGCTTCGCCAAGCCGCGGAACCATCGCGGCTGACCAACCTCAAACCATCACTACAGGGCCATGCGGCCCTTTCGAAAGGAGTGCCAACGATGGCACAACGCACCTCGCGCAAACGCGCACTATGGAATCTGAATCATCTCGAACTCGGCTCGATCTATCGGGCCACGACGAACTCGGGGACGACCGACGGGGAGTACCTCGGTATGGAAACCCCCTACGGCGACCGGTCCATCCTTCTCCGCAGTGGAGCGTCGACGGCGTCGATCGCCTTGAGCGATCTCACCGGCCTCGCACCGTCCGCCGCCTGATCACTCCGGCTCGAACAGCTCCCCGGCCTCAGCCCAGTTCTCTCTCGCCTCGTTGATCGCCGCAACGGCCACGACGAGCGCCGCGGCGGGGTCCGCCCACCACCACCCCAGGTAGGCGTTGAGGGCGAGTCCCGCAAGCGTCGCGGTCGACAGGATCCCGTCGAGGAACGTCATCGTGGCCTCCGCGTGGAGCGGGGCCGAGTCCAGCCCGTTCGCCGTTCGCCGCTTCACGTACGCCAGCCCGAACATCACGATCGCCGTGACGGCGAGATAGGCGATCCCCCACGGGGACTCGCCGGCGCGGCGACCGCTCGTGAGGTCGTGAACGGCGCCGATCGCGAGGGCGACGCCGAGGATGAGGAAGGCCGCCGCCGTCATCCGCAACGCCAGCCGGGTCCGTTCCGGATGATCGATCTCGTGGCCCGGAAGCAGGTGCCACACGACGACACCCGATGCGAACACCTCAACGATCGACACGGTCCCGAACCCGATGAGCGCCAGTGAAGCCGCCACCGCACCCAGCGAGATCGTCAGTACGGCTTCGCCGACGTTCCAGGCGATCGTGGCGAATTCGAGACGCAGGGCCCTGCGTTGCAGCTTCGCACGGATCGTTGGCTCGGTCATTCGATAACGAGCCTACCGGCGCTCGCGCCGTCTGTGTCCCGGAGATGTCATATCCGCTAATATCAATACGACAATCCCTGCATGGAGGAGAGATCCCGTGGCGCGACCATCCATCATCGAACCGATCCCGGTCCCGCTCTCCGACGACGAGCTGATCGCCAGGATCTTTCGCGGTCTCGGCGACGCGACGAGGATCCGGATGCTGCGCTTCCTGCTCGACGGGCCGCGGACGCAGAAGGAGATCGTCGCAGAGGTCGGCCTCTCGCAGGGCCGCGTCTCACAGCATCTGTCGTGCCTCGTGTGGTGCGGATACCTGGAGAGCGAGCGGAAGGGACGTGCCGTCGAGTACCGGATCTCCAACGTTCGCGTTGCCGCGTTACTCGACCTCGGCGCCGGGTTCCTCGACGCGACCCACGGGGACATCGGATCATGCCGGATCGTCGACGGCGCCGGTCCGAGTATCCGGGAATAATTCCGTTAACACAATACTTGATTGCATTGCGACATGACGCAATCGGAGGAGCCGAACATGAGCACGAAGATCACCCTGGACGTCGAAGGCATGACGTGCGACGGCTGCGAGCGTCACGTCGGCGATGCCCTGGCCGCTGCCGGCCTGTCGGATCTCGAGATCGATTGGCGTCGAGGATTCGCGGCGGGGATCGACTCGGGGTCGTTCGATTTGGAGAAGGCCACTGAAGCCCTGGCCGGAAGCAGCTACGAGATCATTTCCGTGACCACACCGGTCACCGATGCCGGTGGTCCCGCTGTCGGCGGTGACGCCGACTACGACCTGCTGATCCTCGGGTCGGGCTCGGCCGCGTTCGCTGCGGCGATCAAGGCGAAGGATCTCGGTGCGTCGGTCGCGATCGTCGAGAAGGGAACCATCGGCGGAACGTGCGTCAACATCGGCTGCGTGCCGTCCAAGGCGTTGCTGCGACCGGCCGAGCTGTTCTACCAGGCCGGCCACTCCCCGTTCACCGGTGTCGATACCACTGCGGACGCTGCCGATCTCGCAGCGCTCGTCGCCTCCAAGGACGAACTGGTCGGGATGCTGCGCCGGGAGAAGTACGCGGATCTGCTCGACGTCTACGACATCGACCTGATCGAGGGAACAGCGCGGTTCACCGGACCCAACACCGTCGACGTAGAGGGCACGAACGTCACCGCCGATCGCTTCCTCATCTCAACGGGCGCCTCCCCATGGGTGCCGCCGATCGCAGGCCTCGACGACACGGGCTACCTGACGTCGACGAGCGCGCTCGAACTCACCGACGTACCCGGCGAGTTGATCGTCGTCGGAGCGAACGCGATCGGTCTCGAACTCGGGCAGCTCTTCGCCCATCTCGGATCGAAGGTCACCTGGGTCGAGGCGCTGGATCGGATCGCCCCGTTCGAGGAACCCGAGATCTCGGCGATCCTGCGCACCCACCTCGAAGCGGAAGGTGCGACGGTTCATGAGGGTGCGACGGCGAAGCGAGCGGGTCGCGACGGCGATCGTGTCTGGCTCGTGATCGACGTCGACGGGAGGACCGAGCGAATCGAAGCCGATCATCTGCTGATGGCAACCGGCCGCAGGCCGAACACATCCGGGCTCGGCCTCGACCTCGCCGGCGTGGAGACCGATGACCGCGGCGCCGTCGTCGTCGACGCTGGTCTCGCCACCACGAATCCATCCGTGTGGGCGGCCGGCGACGTCACCACCACCCCGCAGTTCGTCTACGTGGCCGCAGCATCGGGGAACATCGCAGCCGAGAACGCCCTGCGCGATGCGGGACGCGAACTGGACCTGCGCACCATGCCCCGGGTCACATTCACGACGCCGTCGATCGCCTCGGTCGGCCTCACCGAGGCCGCCGCGAGAGACGGTGGGCACCCGGTCGTGACGTCGATCCTCCCCCTCGACGCGGTGCCGCGCGCACTCGTCAACCGGGACACGATCGGAACCGTCAAACTCGTCGCCGACGAGTCCACCGGAGAACTCCTCGGCGCCCACGTCCTCGCTGATGGAGCGGGGGACGTCATCCAAGCCGCCGTCGTGGCGATGAACTACCACGCAACCGTCGACGAGATCGCAGCCATGTTCCACCCCTACCTCACCATGTCCGAAGCACTCAAACTCGCCGCCCAGACCTTCAACAAGGACGTCAAGACCCTCTCCTGCTGCGCCGCCTGATTCCTCGCCACGTGTATCCACCGCAGGGGCAACAGGCGATCACGGGTGCCGATACGTTCATCACAGACGCGGAGGAGCCGCCTCGTCAGACCGTGAAGATGCTCAACACGAATGGAATGAGGACGGCCGCCAATCCGAGCACGACGACCCCCGTAGCCACCCAAGCGACCACCCGTGAACGCCCGAGGAGCCACCAGACGAGGTATCCAAGGCCGATTCCGAAAGCGAGGGCGAATAGAGGGGAGAAATCGCCTCCCGACCACACGACCATCGGGTTGCCGAGCCACGATCGGCAACGCTCCCAACTCCGTACTCCACCGATGTCGTCGCAAAATGCGGTCATCGTGCCCAGGAGTGTCACCGCACTCGCAACAGCGGACAGCACGATCCGAACGATCAGCTTCGCTGCCTCCACACGCGCAGGCTACCCGTGGGGTCCATACGTGCCG
>JAOZRW010000072.1 GCA_029939995.1 Acidimicrobiia bacterium
CCGTTGATTGAACGGCTCATCGTTGCAGGAAACACCTGCCACCTCCACCTCTCGTTTCGGAACCGCCGGTCGATTCCATGCCCCCGTGGCGCCAAGCCCTGGCTCCAGGTGACCTTTCCCCTTATCAACCGGCCGGAAGGGGCACTCTGCTCCTTCGGCCGGACTCGCATTCCCATTCAAGCCCAGTTCCACCTCGGTGAATATGGGCCGAACGGATCAGTTGCTCATTGGGTAACCGTACGCCCACCTTAGGTGGTCGGCAAGGGGGCTTTGTCGGGACACCGTGGTGTCTAGTCAGTATGGAGATCAGGGTTTCTGCAAGAACGAGTGTGGGGGGGGGGGGGGGGGGCCCCCCCCACAACCCGGTTGGTCGATGTCTCGGATCAGTTGTGTTCTCTCCTCCTCCGGCTGGTCAGGACCGCCACGGCTCCTGCAGCCAGGAGGCCCAGTCCGAGCAGTCCGAGCGCAGCGGCGTCGATGCCGGTCTTCGGCAAGACCTCGGCGATACCGAAATCGGCCGTCGTGATGTCGTCACCGTCGACGATGTCGAAAGTGAAAGCCCCGGCCGTGGTGAGTTCACCGGACACCGACTTCAGGTCGAGAGTGACCGTGTAGGTGCCGGGGATGTTCTCGTTGATGAAGAACTTGTAGAACCCATCCCACGTACCCTTCGCCGTCGTCAGGGTGGCGATCACCGTGCCGTTCGAGTCCTTGAGGATCACCTTGGCTCCGTTGATACCCGGCTCGCCGGCATCCTGCTTCCCGTTCTTGTTCTTGTCCAGGAACACGGTGTCACCGACCTGGGCGCTCGCTAGGACCTGGATCTCGGTCTCGACGGTGGCGTCGTCCTGTGCGGTCACAGGGGCACCCCACTCGGTCACGCCGTTGGCGACCGCTATGTTCGTGAACGTCCACACCCCGGCAGGCGGCGTGTGCGCCGAATCGCACGTGTATTCGTGAGACTCGCCGACCCCGAGGTCACCGATCGTCAGATCGCATGCCGGAACGGCAGCGTCGGTCACCGTGACATCTTCGAGGGGCGCCTCGCCGGTGTTCGTCACCTTGATCGTCCACGTCGCTCCGACGGTACCGCCTTCGACGACGGTGTCGCCGGTGTTGATGACTCCCGTCTTCTCGACGGCGATGCCGGCGGGGATCGTGTTCACGACGAAGGTGCACGTGACATCGTCGCCGCTCGCGAGCGTGACCGATGCTTGCTCGTTTGCATCGCCGCTGAACTCGGGCGAGCCGCCGTCGCAGAAGACGTCCGTGAGTCGGAGCCCGAAGGGCTTCAAGCTCAGGAGATCCTTGCGGACCGTGTAGACGCCTGCGACCAACTTCGGGAACTCCCGCTGACCCTGCGAGGCGGTCTTGATCTTGAAGAGCGCATCCACACCCGAGCCGTCGCCCGTGAACGAGAACTCGCGCTCCACCCCCTCGAGCGTCTTCAACACCACCGTCAACTTCGCGTGCGCAAGGCCGAGATAGTGCGAGCGATCGATGTCGGTCACCGGAATCTCGCCGTCGAGTGTCGCTGTGACGCTCCCGATGTTCTCATACTGCCCGACCGTCGCGACGCCGGTCGCTTTGTACACCCAGAGCTCGTCGGGATCGATCATGTTGTCGTTGTCGGTGTCACCGCCGACGAAGACGGGGAGCACTCCGGGAACGGAGTCGGTCACGACGACACTGTCGAGAGCGACCGGGCTCTTGTTGATCACCGTGTAGATCCATTCGACCGATTCGCCCTCATAGATCTCCGGGCCGGTCGGCGTGTCGGCGTCATCGCCGTTCGTCGTCTTCTCGATGTCGATCGACAGCGGAATGTCGTCGTTCTCGATCGTGCAGACGACCCGCTGCCCCGGGCTCAGGGTCACGTTGCCGTCGACCACCGCGGCAATCTCCGGGCGGACGCTCATCTCGGTGAGCAGATCGTCACCGAGCGCCTCGACACACATCCACGAACCTGCCGCGTAGCCGGCCGGACCTGTCTCGTCGAGCGCATACGGCACGTTCGCGAACACGTCTTCGAAGATGCCCGATCCTCCCGGTGTCGTGAAGTCGCGGGCACCGCCGGCCGTCGCCGAAAGCGTCCAGTCGTCCGGCAGAGAGGTCCGATCGTTGTCGTTGACGACCTCCTTGATCAACTTCAATTGGGGAGCGATGTCGTCGTTCGTGATCGTGCACGTCTTGTTCATGCCGGGCAGGAGCGTTATGGACCCATCGGACGAGCAGTCTGTGCCCCAGGTACCGGCCTCGTAGCCGAACCGCGAGAGCTCGCTCGCGATGTGGGACCCTGCCATGAGTGTGGCGGGGACGCCGCTCGAGACCTCCTGACCGTCGATGTACAGGGTGAAGTCGCCGACACCGAGCGTCCCGCCGTCGTCGTTGACGACGGTCTTGACGAGTGTCAACGTGGGGGCGATGTCCGTGTTCGCCAGCGTGCAGGTCTTGGACTGGCCGAGGGCGACGGTGAGGGTGCCTTCGGTGTCGCAGTCGCCGGTGAACCCGTTGAACGTGTAGCCGGGCAACAGCGTCTCGGCTGCTACATAGGTGCCGGGGTCGACCGGGATCTTCACACCGGAGGTGACGGGCTGGCCGTTCAACGTCAGGTTGAAGTCGCCCGGTAGGGCGGTGCCTCCGTGATCGTTGTGCACGACTTTCGTCACCGTGATGTACGCCTGCTTGTCGTTGTTCGTGATCGTGCACGTCTTGTGCTCACCGATCGCGATCGTGCCGGTGCAATCCGGCGATAGCGACTTGACGTAGCCCGGCAATCCGACCTCGTCGACGGAGTAGGCGCCGGCATCGAGGCCGATCGTCGTTCCGGGTGATGCTGCGCCGGGGAAGGAGGCAGAGTCCGGGTTCGTCGCCGTCACCTGCATCGTGAAATCGGCGGGCTTCGCAGAGCCGCCGTCGTTGTTGACGACGCGCTTGATCACCGTCAACTTCGGCCGGATGTCGTCGTTCGTGATGTAGCACGTCTTGTCGTCACCCCTCGCGAGGGTGATCGAGCCGTCCTCGGCGCAGTCGCCGGTCCAGACGGACGCGGCGTAGCCCGGCTGGTTGGACTCGCTCGCCGTGTAGGAACCCGGGTCGAACCGGTTCATGACTCCCGAGGTCACCTCGGTGGCGTCCACGTACAGTTTGAAGTCCGCGATCTTCAGTGTGCCGCCGTCATCGTTGATGACCTTCTTGATCAGCGTCAGCTTCGGCCGGTTGTTGGTGTTCGTGATCGTGCAAACCCACTCGTCGTCCGGTTCCACGAACACGTTCAGAGGTCCTGCACCGGTGGCGGTGGCCGTGTCGCCGTCTTCGTCGATACAGGAGATCGATGAGTCGTAGTCGGCGAGATTCGTGCTGGAGCCTGCGGCCTCGCCCACGGTGTGTGTGTCACCGATCGGCTCCTGATCTGTGCTGATGCCGGCGGTGACGACGACCGGTCCCGTGCTACCGCCGTCCGAGGCGTTGGTCTTCTCCGTCACTCCGTCGATCTGGAGGTTGAAGAGCCCGGGATCGGAGGCCGGAGTCAGGTTCTTGATGACTTCGATCGTCCCGCTGTACGGCACCGGGATCGGGACGTTGAACCCGGTGTCGGCTTTGCACTTCGCAGGTGTCCCGGGGTAGGCGTCGAGGGGGCTGCTGCAAAGGTCGTTGGCCCCCGGAATGCGCCAGCTCGTGACGTACGGCAGGTCGAGGAAGCCGTCGCCGTCGTCGTCGACGCACACGACCGTCATCGTCACGCTGGGCCACAGCGGGCTGTGTCCCGAGTCGATGTCCCCACAGGTGTCGCCCTCTTGTCCTGCGATCGCCTGGTCGAGGTCGAGCCAGGGCGGATCGGGCGCGTACGCCGGCGTCGCAACCGTGCAACTCCCGGTGTAGGCGCCGTCGCCGTTCGGGTCACCGTCGTTCGCGAACCAGATACCGAGGTCGAAGCGTTCCTGGGCGGTCAGCACCATCTCGAAGTCCGCGGTGAACGTCACCGTGTCACCGGCGAACGCGCATCCGTCATCGTGGATGGTGATGTTGGTGGCATTGGCGATGGACACGTCGTTGGCCGTGCAGTTCAGATGAAAGCCCGCGACATCCTGAGCACAGGCTCCGGTCGTCTGATCGGCGTTGCCGCTGCCGTCCGCTCTGGCGGTACCCGCGCTGAGGGTGAGGAGGAGCAGCGTGAAGGCGATGACACCGAACACGGTCATCACCCGCCTCGGCGTGTGCGTGAGGTGTGTTGCGGTAGTCATCAGAGAACCCCTTCCTCATCCGTCCGGATGCTTCTCCCGTCGTGAGCGATCAAGGTGCGGGGCGGAGGAGGCATGGACAACACGTGCCCGATCGTGTCGATGGTGCAGGGCGAGGGTGCCGTCGTCGAGTCGCGATGAAACACTCAGGGAGAGAGCTCCCCCGACGCCCTCAGGCCGTCGGATCGATGCCGACGCCATTGCTTCCGTCCTCCGCCTAGGAGCCGATCCTGTGGCTCCAAGCTCCTGCGGCACCGAGCCCCGGTGCCAGGTCTGCGCGTTGCCGATGTCCCGATCGGGGAGCGCGCAGTCCGTTCCACCGACCGGGCCCGTTACTTCAATTACACGCCTCACGGTCAGGTGCGGTATGGGCCTTTCGGCCCTAGCGGGTCGCGGCCGCGTTCTTGCGATGTGGGACGGGAGAGAACCTGTTGTGGCACCGTTGGGGACTCCAGCTACCCCTGCAGCCGGTCTTGAAGGGTCGCGATGAACTGCTCCGACGGGAGGGATCCTTGAATCAGTGAACCGCGTGTTCCGCGGATCACGATGAACGAGGGGGTTCGTGACACGACTCCTTCGGCGTCGGACACGTCGGCGAGGACACGTTCGAGCGCGTCGCGGCCCAGAAGGCATTGCTCGAAGGTGTCGTGGTCGAGTTGCAGCTCATCGGCAAGCGCGAGCAGCACTGTATCGGTGTCGACGCTTTCGTCCGTCCAGCGATCAACCGTCTCGAAGAGCAGATCGTGCATCTCCCAGAAGCGTTCCTGGTCGCCGGCACACTCGGCGGCCACCGCAGCCGTTCGGGCACTTGTGTGGCTGTCGAGTGGCAGGTGTTTGAACACCCACAGGACATCGCCGGTGTCCACCAACGCCGCATCGATCTCCGGTTGTCGCTCGAGCGCGTGCTCCCGGCAGAAGGGGCATTGGAAGTCGCTGAACTCGATGACGACGAGCGAAGCCTCGGGGTTCCCTTTGTAGTGGTCGCCTGCAAGGTCAACGCCGGGTCGATCGGGGTCGGGGCGCAGGCCGGTCTCCGGGTCTGCCCAGACGGGCAAGTCTGCCGGCTCGTTCGGTTCGGTTGTTCCCGCCGTCGCAGTCTCATCCGGGGCGCGGCCGTCCAGGAGTGCATCCAGATAGGCACGGAACGTCTCGATCGGCTGCGCCCCGACCAGTGTGTACGTGTCGGGGAGTCCATCCGCAACGAACTGGAAGCTCGGCGTGCTGTCGAAGCCAAACGAGCGCGCCTCCGCCACGTTCTCGTCAACGGTCGTGGCCGTTCGGCCCGAGGCGACGCATGCCCGGTAAGCGTCTGAATCCGCCCCGACGTTCGTTGCCAGGTCGGAGAGGAAATCGGCAGGGTCCGTCAGCTTCGTCCACTCAGGCTGACGAGCGAAGAGCGCGTCGTGGAACGCCCAGTACAGGCGGCCGTCCTGTTCCCCGACGCACAGTGCCGCTGCGTGGGCGGTAGGTGCCGTCGGATGCAGGGCGGCGAGGGGAAAGTCCCGAAACGCGAAGTTCACGTCTCCGGCGACGCCGTACTCGTTAAGGAGTGCCGGGAGGGTCTGTGTGTTGTAGCGGCCGCAGAAGGGGCAGGCGTAGTCGCTGTACTCGATGATCGTGACCGGAGCGGTGGGGTCACCGCGGAGAGGAGAGCCGTCTGCAGAGAGGCCAGCCGGCAGGGCGGTGGGCGTCGTCGTGAGCGTGGGAGACTCGGCGAGGGTGGCGGACGTGGACTCCGACGGCGCTGTTGGAGGGGTGGTGTCGGGAGCGGGTTGAACCTGGTTGCCGCACGCGGCGGCGGTGATCGCGACTCCGAGAGCGAAGAGGAGCCATTCTCTCCGGCGGGATCGTCGGCTACGAATCACGATTGCCCCGTTCTCTGACACACCTCACGGTACCGCGCCGTCCGGGTTCGGGCAGCGAATTGTATCGGCACAGCGGATGAGGAGAACGCGAAAGTGGGACGGCCGGTCGGCCGTCCA
>JAOZRW010000147.1 GCA_029939995.1 Acidimicrobiia bacterium
GTTCACGCTCGTCGGCCTGCCGCTCGCCGCGCTGCTGCTGATCACACTGCTCCTCTCCTTCGTCTTCGGCCCGATCCCGGCCGTCGGCGCCTTCGGCGACGTCGTGCTGCGCCGCAAGGGCGGCCTGTTCGGCGCCTTCGTCGTCGGCGCCGTCCTATGGCGCCTCGGTATCTGGCTGATCCCGATCGTCGGAGCTCTCCTTTACCTGGCAGGCCTCATCTGGGGCACCGGCGGCTGGGTCCTGGCGGCCTGGCGCATCCGATCCACCCGTCCCATCGAGCGTGAGGCCCTCCCCGATTCGATGACCGCGAAGGACCCAGAGGTCCCCGAAGACTGGGCCTACCCCCTCCCTCCGCCTTCATCTCTGCCGGCGGTCGAAGGACGGGACGACGTGACGGAGCGCAGCGACGACCCTGGGGGGCAGGCCCCGCCCAGCGATCTCGGGGCCGACGAACATCGAGGGGACGGACCGTCGGACGCGTCTGAGCAGACATCCACCGACGACTGGGGCCTCCCAACTTCCTGACTCGTACGGGCTCCAACATGGACGACGTCCGAGCGCACCTGCCCCGCTTCCCGCCGAACAGATCGAGCGCTGCTACCGGTACAGAGAGACGTTGTAGGCGCCGGGTTCGTTGAACTGATTGTTGAACGCGTCCGGCAGCCAGCTCTCGTCGTCGAGGACGAACGAAGAGACGCCGCTCATGACGAGATTCACGTTCGACGTGCACTTGTCGAGGTCACCGAGACAGCCGGGATCGGACCCTTCACCGGGATCGAAGACCATGGGCGTGTCCTCCGGCGCCGTCGTGTTGTCCGCCGGGAAGAACATGCACTCGACCGCGGAGCACTTGTACCAGGTCGCCTGGAGGTAGACGGGTATGAACTTGATGATGTTCGCCGCGTTGGCGGGGTTCGTGCCGATGAGTCCGATCTCGGACTGGTCGAGCGCGACCTGCGGAACGAGCGCGAATCGGGGCGAGTCGAGGAGACCATCGGTGAACTTGACCGTACCGTTCTTGAGGCACTCGAGCATCTGCGCCGTCAGTTCGGTGCCGCTCTTGTCGACGAACTGCGTCGGAGAACAAGCATCGCCGATGGCGCCGGGATCGACGAGATACTCCCACAGGCCGACGTTGTCGAGTTGGATGAATCCCTTGCCGCTCGGCACTGCCCGCTTCTCGCCCGTTCCCTGGAGCAGACGCCCCTCTGGAGGGGATCGATCCGCAGGTGTCCGGGCCGATGAATCCCGGCGACACCTGTGTCAGTTCCCCGTTGTCGGCGAGGATGGCGTAGGGAGCGTAGCTGGGGGCTTCGGTTGCGGCGCAGACGTCGGCACCGTCCGCCGGAACCCCGTCCTCCGGGGCGATCCGGAGGAAGTGATCGATGCCGATGGCGGTGTTCGATCGGACGCCGTCGTTGATGTTCGTGGGCGAGTCCTGACATGAGGTAGTGCCCCACGGGTCCGATTCCTCACCGAAGAACGGACTGATGATCGTTCCGAAAAGCCCCGTACTTGGGCCTTCACACATCTCCCGTGCCTGACCGTCCGGTGGGGTGCCCAGGCAGTATTCGAGTCCGGGGTTTCCGGGTAGTACGAACGGCATGGCTCCCTGGAGACCCTCTCGCTCTTGGATCTGGGCGATCGCGAATGCGGAGACGTCGATTTCGTCGATTCCGATGATTGAAG
>JAOZRW010000148.1 GCA_029939995.1 Acidimicrobiia bacterium
CTTCTCTCCTGTTGATGAAAATGGTACATCTGAGCAGCAAAGGAACCTGTTTAATCATATTGTAGAGAACAACCTTGGACGAAAAGAGGCATTGGAGTATATCAAATCACAGCAGGAGCCTGAAATTGTCAGTGAGAGAATGGTGAGTTTGGCTCAGAACAGTGTCATCGACCTGCATATCGATACAAGTGATTTGGATGAAGCAAGAAGAGAGAGAATCCAGGAACTTGTCGCGGAGATTGAGGCGATTAGACAAGAGGCTGAAGAGGCAGCAGCCTAAGTATAAGGGCTGGGGCTGCCTCAGCCTGGTAGGTATTTTCTGTTGGAAGATTATCATCAAAAAAGATGCTAAAGAATCTTCTCAAACCCCTTAATCTTCTCTTCTTTCTCCCGATAGTCAGGCATAAACTTCCCCACCAATCCCCAGAACTCAGCCGAGTGGTTCTTGCAGCAGATATGGGTAAATTCGTGGATAATGACATACTCGATGAGCGGGGTAGGCAGTTTCATCAGGTGGTAATTGAAAGAGATACGATTGGTCGGAGAGCATGAACCCCACCGCTTGTTGGCTTTTCTAAATGAGATGTGAGCAGGAGTGACCTGCATCGTCTCAGCCCACTTCTTTGCAAGGGGGAGGATTTTCTCAGCGGCTTTTGTTTTATAGAAGGCTTCGATAGCCTGATAGAGTGCAGATTGTGTTGCATTCATGGGAGCCTTAATGATAAACCTGGAGTGAATAAATCGAACCTCAATCCCTTTTCGCTCCTCTTTGATGAGCTGCACATAATAGCTCTTCCCCAGATAGTAGAGCCGTGAACCTGTCTCTATCTCTCCCTCTTCAGCTCTTGCTTTGTAAGCTTGGAGATGTTTGCGTATCCAGCCTGATTTTTTGATGATGAAGGCTTCTATCTCAGCTTCGGAAGTATGGGTATTGGTCTTAACCAGCACACCCTCTCTGTCTACATTGATGTAGGTGTTCTTGAGGGTAGGTTTACGTACAATGTCGTAAACAATGGTCTGTGTTCCGTACGCTACGCTTGGCACTTATGCCTCCACCAGTTTTTGCACAATGGTCTTGGAGAGGTTACGCTCTGCACCATACTCGGAGAGAATCGGCTTGATACGGTTACGCATCTCTTTTTGTGCCGTGCTCTGTCGCATGACGGCTGGGTTGGAGAGAAAATCATCCAGTGCTTCGTATATGGCAAGGGTCAGAGCCGTCGGGTCGCTGCTGGTATCTTTGACCACATCATAGACGACCAGTTGGCTTTCATCTTTAAGTCCTGCATTGGTGTAGCGTGCCTTATGCCGTTTGATAATCTCTTCCATCTGCGTAAAGAGGTCGGCGACTGCCTGCTTTCTGTCACTCTTTCGCTCACGGAGAATCTGTTCTAAAAGTTCAGAGAGCTCCAGTGCCAGTTCAGGATGCTCTTTCTCATTGGCTTTGATGATGGCTTTGGCTTTATCCAGCGGTGTATGACTCCCTTCCTTCTCCAGCTCTTTTCTAAACTGTTTGTAGTCGGAGATATCGATAGGCTCATCGAGCAGATACTCTATTCCCTTGCTTCGCAGATGCTCATCGATTATCATCTGAAGCTTTTTACTGTCCTCTCTGGTAATCTTCTCCCGTACATCTCTGACCATCAGCTTGATTTCATTGAAGAGGATGAAGTCATACTCGAAC
>JAOZRW010000073.1:0-1193 GCA_029939995.1 Acidimicrobiia bacterium
ACACCGACCCGGGTCTCTTGCAGTGTCCTCTGAAACTCCCGGGCTAGTTCTCCCGGAACGTTCTGAACTACGCGTCCGAGCGCCGCGTCGAATCCCAAGCCGGCCTCGACGCTGATGACGAGAAGGTCGATGACATCCGGAAGCTGTCTCTCCATTGCCTTTCGACGCTTGCCGATCGCTCCGTTGAGTCGGGCCTCGGGACCGAACATTCCGAAGACCAAGAACAGTCCGAGCATGACCAGCTTGGTCGTAGGACCAGAAACGAATCCTTGGAACACCAGCCAAAGAGCGAACGAGGCAAGCAGCGACAGTATTCGAATCGCCGCCCAGGAGTTGCCATCAAGCCGTTCGCTCCATCCGGCCAACACAAGCTTCTGCTGCTTCTTCTCCACCCAGCCTGTGGGAGTGAAACGCAGCGCCCCACGACCCAACCCTTCGAGAAGCGGAGCGACGGCTCGCTCTGAAAAGCCCTTTTCGAGTACGTCGGATCTCGATTGCAATCCCGCGAGTCGTTGCGAGCTCGTCTTCTGTCGAGCGAGAACACCACCCCCGACGTAGAGGACGAGCCCTCCGACGGCAACCCCGACAGCGATTGTGGCGAAGAGCAAATCTGTCACGTCAAACCTCGATCTTCACGATCTTGACCATGATCAAGGCTCCGATTCCCATCATGACCACAGCGACGACCATGGCAATGATTCCGGGGAGTGTTGTGAACAGTGGGTTGAGATACCCGGGATTGAGGATGAAGATTGCGAGAGCGATCATTATCGGCAGGGCGAGCATGATGTACATGGATATTCTGCCCTCTGCCGTAAGCGCCTTCACCTCGCGGCGAAACCGATTGCGGAATAGCATCGTCTCCGCTGTGGCTTGAAGCACCTCAGCAAGGTTGCCACCCACCTCACGCTGAATGCTTATCGCCATGACGGTCCACTCGAAGTCCTGAGACTCCATACGCACCGCGATATCTCCTAGAGCGTCGATCATCGGTCGCCCAAGGCGGATCTCGGACATGGCCTGGCCGAACTCGCGGTTGGATGGCTCCGGGGCCTCAGCTGCCACGGCTTCGATCGCTTGCATGATCGAGTACCCGGCACGAAGGGATGTCGCCAACAGAGTGAGAACCTCCGGGAGTTGGTTCGCGAACTTCTTACGCTCTTTCGACGCAGCTCCTGTGATCTATACGTAGA
>JAOZRW010000073.1:1203-6123 GCA_029939995.1 Acidimicrobiia bacterium
AACGACAACGACTCCCGCCAGGATCGCCCACAAGGTTGAACGCGTGATGAGACCAATCAGCACCCCGAAAATGATCGCCGTCCCGATCGCTCCGATGATCGCCTCTCCGGCCGTCATCGGGATGTTGGCCTGCTCGAGAGCGCGATTGATCATCCTCGTGTCGCCGCGGCTGTCCGCGTAGTCCTCGGCGCTCGAGGCCGCGCGCCTCAGGAAGCGAAAGCGCCCGAACAGACCCGACGGCTTCTTCTCCTTCTGGCCGTAGGAAGCGAGGCGCCCCGTGATCGCAGCGTCGCGTTGGGTCTTGCCGCCGCCGAAGAGGATAACCAGGAGCAGGAACGCTCCAAGACCCGCGGCGATCGCGGCGAGGAGGATGAGCCAGTTCTTCGGTCCGGAAGCTGCGACCACCGGAGACATGGCCAACGCCGGGGCTGCAGATAGCGCGAGAACCCCGGTGCCTGTCGCTACTCCGTACCGTGCCGGTCGTCTCATCATCGGACGGCGAATGGTTCGGGGGCAAACAGTTCTGGCGCCAGCTTGATGCCGAAGTTCTCGAGGTGCTCGCTGAACGCCGGGCGGATGCCGGTGGCCTTGAGTCGGCCGAGGTACTTGCCGTTCTCATCGACCCCCATGCCGTAGTCGAACAGCATGATGTCCTGGAGGGTGATGATGTCCCCTTCCATGCCGACCACTTCGGTCACGTGCGTCACCCTGCGAGTTCCGTCCCGCAGACGATGCACGTGCACGATGAGGTCGAGTGCCGACGCAACCTGTTCTCGGATCGCTCGGATGGGGAGATCCATGCCGGCCATGAGCACCATCGTCTCGATACGAGCGAGGGTGTCACGCGGGGAGTTCGAGTGAACGGTGGTGAGCGACCCGTCGTGGCCGGTGTTCATCGCCTGGAGCATGTCCAACGACTCGCCGCCGCGGACCTCGCCGACGATGATCCGGTCCGGGCGCATACGCAGCGTGTTTCGCACGAGATCCCGGATCGTCACCCGACCAGTTCCCTCGATGTTCGCCGGACGGGACTCCATCGTCAGCACGTGGATCTGACTCAACTGAAGCTCGGCTGCGTCCTCGACCGTGACGATGCGTTCATCTTCGGGGATGAAGTTCGACAGCACGTTGAGGAACGTCGTCTTACCGGAACCGGTTGCTCCGCTGACGACGATGTTGAGGCGGCCCCGGACGCAGCGGCGCAGAAGGCCGGCAACCTGTTCGTTCAACGTGTCGTTGGCGATGAGGTCGTCGATGGTGAAGGGGTCGACGGCGAATTTCCGGATCGTCAGGAACGGTCCACCGATCGCCAAAGGATGGATGACGGCGTTCACACGGGAGCCGTCGGGAAGACGCGCATCGACCATCGGGTTCGACTCGTCGATACGGCGACCGACCTGTCCGACGATCTTCTCGATGATCCGTTCCAGATGCGTGGCGTCGACGAATCGCGTGTCGGTCCGTGTCAGGCGCCCGTGACGCTCGACCCAGACGGAGTGCGGTCCGTTGACCATGACTTCGGTCACCTCCGGATCGGAGAGGAACGGGTCGATCGGGCCGTACCCGAGAACATCGTCCGCGATCTCCTGCAGGAGGGTGAGACGGTCCGTGCGCGAGAGCGCAACCGACTGCTCCTGATCGAGTGCCCATTCGAGCATCTCCATGACCCGCAGCTTGAGTTCGGCGTCGCTCATCTGACGGTCGTACAGGGACGGTCCGAGGCCTTCGACGACCTTGTAATGGAGCTTGCGACGCAACTCTCTGCGGGTCTCTTCCCGCTGGTTGTCGATGGTGGAGTCGGCTTCTTTCGCCGCCTTGACGCGGTCAGCGAGACTCATGTTCAACCTCCATGATCAACGATCGAAGCGACACGGGCGCCGTTACCTGAACCACTTGCGCGACCCCTCTCCGGTTTCGGTGTTCGGCGTGACTTCTTCATCCACGATGAGTCTCGTCACTGCACGCAGATCCTTGGCCACACGGGAGCGGGGGTAGAGGGACACGACGGGCTCTCCCTCGTTCACGGCGCGTGGAACGAGCTTGTCGGAGGAGATGGCGGCTTGCACCTCGAGGTCGAGCGAGCGTTCGAGCTCTCCGATGTCGAGACGCGCCTTCGAGTTCACACGATTGAGCACGAGCTTGATCTTCTCGAACGGGAACTTGATCAGCTTCAACGTGTCGAGCGCGAGTTTCGCGTTCTTGACGCTCGGCAGATCCATGTCGACAACGAGCAGCACGTCATCCGATCGCTCGAGGATCGACAGCACCGGTTCGTCGAGGAACGGTGCCGTATCGATGACGACGTAGTCGAACATACGCTTCAACATCGCGATCGAGCGCACAACCGACTGAGTCGAAACTTCATCGGCAAGAGAGGGTTCGAGCGGTGCGGCGAGGATCTTCAATCCGGACGGATGGCTCGTCAAGAGGCTCCGCATCAGGTCCTCGTCGAGGTCGTCGAGGTCCCTGGCGGCGTCCACGATCGTGTATACCGGGTCGACCTGGAGCACGATGCTGATGTCACCGAACTGCAGGTCGGCATCCATGATGACGACCCGATCCGGCTCGCTCCACATCGCCAGCTGCAACCCCACGTTCGCGGCGGTCACGGTCTTGCCGGCGCCGCCCTTCGGCGACATGATCGTGACGACGCGACCGATCTGCGTCTTCGCTTCCTTGAGGACGACACGCTTGGCTTCTTCTTCGATGAGGCCGAGCATCGCTTCCATCTTCGGACGATCGACCGGCGCGTCCACGACGTCCTTGTACCCGACCCGCAGCGCTGCACGCAGCACCGACATGTCGGGGTTGTCCACGACCAGCACCACCGGGAGGGCGGGATCGACTTTGAGGAGTTGACCACCATCGACGACACCCGACTCGGTTCCGAATGATGTGTCGAGCACGGCGAGGTGCACGTTCTCCTCGACGAGGCGCCGTTGCGCGTCGCTGACGTTTCTCGCCACGAACACCTTGTGCCCGTTGAGGAAGCGGCGGGTACCGTCGACGAACTTGTCGTCTGCGGAGACCAGCAGGATCGCTTTGTCTGAACCGTGGTCAGTTCCCAGCGCCACCAACAGCGGCCTCCAATTCTGCCTCGATCCGGTCGATCAGCGTGAAGATGTCGTCCACGATGACGCCGGACGATTCGAATGGCGTGTACGGGCCCTGCGGGAGCAGCGTCAGCGCCACGCTCGTGTACTGCTGAGCGAACTCGATCTGCTCCGCCTGCGCTGGAGTGACCTCCAGCACGATGATCTGCGTACCGACCGGAGTCAACCCGGACGGAACCCTCGACGGGCGGGTGTCGGGCCCCACCGCGAGCACCTCGAGATCCTGCAGCACCGTCTGGGTGAAGTCGATCGACGTCGGGATCACCGGCCCGGCCGGTTCCGTCGTCGTCGTGACGGTTCCCTCAGCCGGCGGGGCGGTCGGCTGCTCCGTTGCCTGGCTCTCGGCCAGCAACGCAGCGAGTTCCGGGTACTGGAACAGCGACACCGCGTTGGTGAGGTCGATCGTTGCCGACGCGAGCAGGTTGACGCGATCTCCCGGGCGGATGAAGCCGCCTGCGGACTTGACGTCCGATGGCTGGATGCCGATCGCGACCTTCCCGGGGGCGATCGACTCTGAGAGGCTCGCCTCCTGGAACTCCTGCAACTCGACCCACTGCTCGGTCGTGATGAGCTGCCCGGCACTGATCGGCCCGGCGGCCACCCGGTTCTCGAGCAAGGCTCCGAGATCCTTCGGATTCGCGGGGCAGCCGACGACGTTCGGATCCCCGCCCTCGTTCGACTCTTTCGGGCCTGCGCAGAGAATCGTCGATCCGTCGAACACGACCGCCTCGCGAAGCGCGAGGCCCTCGACGATCAACGGCTGGGCGTCCTCTCCCGCCGTCTTCGCCGGAATCAGTTCGCTGGCGCGGTACACCCGCACCTCGTTGATGTCGGCGCGAACATCTTCTTCGACCGTGGACAGGTATCGCCACACGGCGAACGCTGAAACGACGGCGAGAACGATTGCAATGACGAGAACGATCGTCCTACGTCCCATATCAGCTGGCCCTCTCTAACGGTGAAATCGTACGTTCAGTCCGCGAGGGAGAACCAGCCCCCCTGACGGCACCGGCCAAGCCTGGCACAGGACTGACTAGTGCGTCAAGGACCTTCCGGTCAACTACGGCCGATGCCCCGTTCTTTGAGCTCCTGAAGGATGGCCTCGAGCGAGGCATCCGCGTTGAACGATGGCTGTGCTTCAGCTTCGTCTTCACGTTGAAACTCCCGTCTCCGGGGTTTGCTCGGCTTTCGTTCGCTCCATGACGAGCGTTCCTCCCACTCGGGGAGAGCCTGCTTGATGGACAGGCTCACTCGTCGTCTGTCGGCATCAACTTCGGTGACCTTTACCCGAACCTGCTGCCCGATCGAAAGTTCGAGTTCGGGGCTCTCGACGTGATGCATCGCGATCTCGGACACGTGGACGAGTCCTTCGACTCCCTCACCGATGGAAACGAAGGCACCGAACGGCACCGTCTTCGTTACGACACCGTCGAGAACGTCGCCGCCCTCGTTGGCCTCGATGAACTGCTCCCACGGGTCGCGGGTCGTCTGCCTGATGGACAGAGAGATCCGTTCGCGGTCGTAGTCGACCTCGAGAACACGGACCATGACCTTGTCGCCGACGTTGACGACCTCGCCCGGGTGGTTGACGTGCTGCCACGACAACTCGGAGACGTGAACGAGACCGTCCATGCCGCCGAGGTCGACGAACGCGCCGAAGTTGACGACGGAGGAGACCACGCCCTCGCGGGTGTCGCCCGGCTTCAGATCGGCAAGGAAGGCGTGACGCTGCTCTGCCTGCTCCTCTTCGAGATAGGCACGTCTCGAGAGCACGACGTTGTTGCGGTTCCGGTCGAGTTCGATGACC
>JAOZRW010000074.1 GCA_029939995.1 Acidimicrobiia bacterium
GCTGATGAGGTGCCGGCACCCGAGGCAGCCACCGAGTCCGAAGTCGAGGCCGCCGAGGATGCCCCCGAATCGGAAGTATCCGATGAGGCCGACGAGGAGCTCACAGCTGACAGCTCGAAGCTCGAAGCTTCTACTACCGAAAGCGATGATGACGAGACGGCTGCTGAAGCATCCGAAGAAGATGCCGGCGCTGAGTCCGTAGAAACCGATGAGGCGGCCGACGATGCCGCCGAGGAGGAATAGCACATGGCCAAGATGACGAGCGAGGAACTCCTCGCTGTCTTCGAGGAGATGACCGTCCTCGAACTGTCAGAGTTCCTCAAGGAATTCGAGGAGAAGTTCGACGTGACCGCAGCGGCCCCCGTGGCCGTCGCCGCCATGCCGGCCGGCGGTGGCGAAGCAGCCGCCGAAGAAGAGCAGACCGAATTCGATGTCATGCTCATCGCCGCAGGCGACAAGAAGATCCAGGTGATCAAGGAAGTCCGGAGCCTTACGAGCCTCGGTCTCAAGGAGGCCAAGGCCCTCGTGGACGGCGCCCCGGCTGCCGTCCTGGAAGGCGTCGACAAGGAAGCCGCCGACAAGGCCAAGGAAACCCTCGAGGGTGCCGGCGCCACGGTGGAACTGAAGTAGGCAGCTCCGCTGCAGCACAGATGACCCGAGAGGGGGAGCGGCTTCGGTCGCTCCCCCTCTCGCATGCAGCCCGGTTGCTTCAGACCGCATCGTTCGTGACTCGGTGAGCCGTTTCCGTTGTCCACCCTCCCCGCCCGTCCCCCCAGCATGCTGGAGGGACCATGTGGGTTGGTTGCCTCTCGGAGTTCTTCGCTGACTACACGGCCGTGTTGCCGGCGAAGCTTGCGACGTTCTGCTCGATCCGGTCGGACGGAACGAGCGCAACCGTCGAATCGTGTAGCGATTGCGCCGGTCGCTCAAGACCTTGACGCGAACCGCCGATCCGTTGTATGTTGACGACAGCAAATTGACCGTTCTTCAACGACTCTCCTAGGGCAGAGCCGGGGTAGCCGTGCGCTATCCCGGATTTGTGCTATGCTCAGTCGTTCCGTAGCCCTGCCCACAGCTCCCGCTGACCGCATCCAAACGAGGAGGACCCTCCCTTGGCCCGTGCGCGCTCGACCCGCCTCTCCTTCGCCAAACTGCCAGAAGTCCAGCCGCTCCCCGATCTCCTCGCCGTACAGCGTGAATCTTTCGAAGGATTCCTCGAGCGCGGCCTGCGTCAGATCTTCGAGGAGATCTCGCCGATCGAGGACTTCACCGGCAACCTCGCACTCGAACTGACCGATCATCGCTTCGGCGATCCGATCGAGACGATCGAGGAAGCGAAGGACCGCGACGGCAACTACTCGAAGCCCCTGTTCGTCACCGCTCGCTTCTTGAACCGGGAGACCGGTGAGATCAAGGAGCAGAAGGTCTTCCTCGGGGACTTCCCGATGATGACCGACAACGGTACGTTCATCATCAACGGCACGGAGCGTGTCGTCGTCAGCCAGCTCGTTCGCAGCCCCGGCATCTACTTCGACGTCAACGTCGACAAGACGTCCGACAAGGACATCTACTCGGCGAAGGTCATCCCCGGCCGCGGCGCCTGGCTCGAGTTCGACATCGACAAGAAGGGCACCGTCGGCGTGCGCGTCGACCGGAAGCGCCGCCAGTTCGTGACGACGTTCATCCGGGCGCTCGGTCTCGCCGAGAGCGATGAGGACATCCTCGCCCTCTTCGACGGATCCGACCTGATCCGCGAAACGCTCGAGAAGGATCCGACCTCGACGAAGGACGAGGCGCTGCTCGACCTGTACCGCAAGCTCCGCCCCGGCGAGCTGACGACGGTCGAGTCGGCACGCGGGCTCATCAACACGCTCTTCAACAACCCGAAGCGATACGACCTCACGAGGGTCGGGCGCTACAAGCTCAACCAGAAGCTCGGCCGTCCCCAGATCGACGTCGACGACTACGTCCAGGCGGAGGACGGCCTCCTCTCGGACGACGACATGCTCGACGGCATCCGGTACCTGATGGCGCTCCACAACGGTGAGCCCGGGTATCACACCGACGACATCGACAACTTCCAGAACCGTCGCGTCCGCACGGTCGGAGAGCTGATCCAGAACCAGATCCGCGTCGGCCTGAGCCGTCTCGAACGGGTCGTCCGGGAGCGGATGACGACACAGGACCCGGAGTCGATCACGCCGCAGACGCTGATCAACATCCGACCGGTCGTCGCATCGATCAAGGAGTTCTTCGGCACCAGCCAGCTGAGCCAGTTCATGGATCAGCCGAACCCGCTCGCCAGCCTCACCCACCGTCGCCGCCTGTCGGCGCTCGGCCCGGGCGGGCTGTCGCGTGAGCGTGCCGGCTTCGAAGTCCGCGACGTCCACCCGTCCCACTACGGACGGATGTGCCCGATCGAGACGCCGGAGGGCCCGAACATCGGCCTCATCGGCTCGCTCGCCACCTACGCGAAGGTCAACCGGTTCGGCTTCATCGAAGCTCCGTACCGGCGTGTCATCGACGGCAAGGTCACGAAGAAGATCGACTACCTGACGGCTTCCGAAGAGGAAGGCCACGTCATCGCGCAGGCGAACGCCGAACTCACCGAAGACGGCTCGTTCGCGAACGAGCGTGTGCTCGTCCGGAAGACCGGCGGTGAGGTCGACTCGGTCATCGCATCCGAAGTCGACTACATGGACGTCTCCCCGAAGCAGCTCGTTTCGGTGTCGACGGCCCTCATCCCGTTCCTCGAGCACGACGACGCGAACCGTGCGCTGATGGGCTCGAACATGCAACGCCAGGCTGTTCCGCTCGTCACGACCGATGCTCCGCTCGTCGGAACCGGCATGGAGGCCCGTGCCGCTGTGGACTCCGGCGACGTCGTCGTCTCCCCCGTCGACGGGGAAGTCGTGACGGTCACCGGAACCGAGATCGTGGTCAAGGAGAAGGGCACCAACAAGAAGCACACGATGCGGCTCCTCAAGTTCGAGCGCTCGAACCAGGGCACGTCGATCAATCAGAAGCCGGTCGTCGCTGAAGGGGACACGGTCAAGGTCGGCGACGTGCTCGCAGACGGGCCATCGACCGAACTGGGCGAGCTCGCCCTCGGACGGAACCTCCTCGCGGCGTTCATGCCGTGGAACGGCCACAACTACGAGGATGCGATCATCCTCTCCGAGCGGCTGGTGAAAGAAGACGTCCTCACGTCCATCCACATCGCCGAGCACGAGATCGAGGCCCGCGACACGAAGCTCGGTGCCGAGGAGATCACCCGTGACATCCCGAACGTCGCAGAAGAGGTCCTCGCCGACCTCGACGACATGGGTGTCATCCGGATCGGCGCCGAAGTCGGCCCCGGCGACTACCTCGTCGGCAAGATCACCCCGAAGGGGGAGACGGAGCTGACTCCCGAGGAGCGGCTTCTCCGTGCGATCTTCGGAGAGAAGGCCAGGGAAGTTCGCGACGTGTCGCTCAAGGTCCCGCACGGTGAGAGCGGGAAGGCGATCGCCGTCAAGGAGTTCCGTCGTGAAGAAGGCCACGACCTCCCGCCGGGAATGAACGAACTCGTCCGGGTCTACGTCGCCAAACAGCGCAAGATCTCGGAAGGCGACAAGCTCGCCGGACGGCACGGCAACAAGGGGATCATCGCGAAGATCCTCCCCGAAGAGGACATGCCGTTCCTCCCCGACGGCACGCCCGTCGACATCATCCTGTCGCCGCTCGGCGTTCCCTCGCGGATGAACCTCGGCCAGGTCCTCGAGATCCACCTCGGGTGGGCCGCGGGGAACGGCTGGGAGGCGTTCGACACGCTCGACTCTCCCGCAGCGAAGGGCGCGAAGCCGTGGACGAAGATCGCCACCCCCGTGTTCGACGGGGCGCACGAGGACGAGATCCTCGAGATCCTCAAGCACACGATTCCGAACCGGGACGGCGACGTCATGGTCAACGGGGTCGGCAAGGCGACGCTGTTCGACGGTCGTACCGGCGAACCGTTCGACTCGCCGATCACGATCGGCTACATGTACATCCTGAAACTCGTGCACCTCGTGGACGACAAGATCCACGCACGGTCGACGGGCCCGTACTCGATGATCACCCAGCAGCCGCTCGGCGGCAAGGCGCAGTTCGGTGGACAGCGCTTCGGTGAGATGGAGGTCTGGGCCCTCGAAGCCTACGGCGCGGCGTATGCGCTCCAGGAAGTTCTCACGATCAAATCCGACGACGTGCGAGGCCGGGTCAAGGTCTACGAAGCGATCGTCAAGGGCGAGAACATCCCCGAGCCGGGCATCCCCGAGTCGTTCAAGGTGCTGATCAAGGAGATGCAGAGCCTCTGCCTCAACGTCGAGATGCTCTCGGCCGGTGAGGAAGTCGAGTTCAAGGAACTCGAGGAGGACGTGTTCCGGACGGCGGCATCGCTCGGAATCGATATCTCTCGGCCTGAAAAAGCCGAAACCAACGTTTGAGGCCGACGGGAGTAGATGGTGACGACACAACTATTCGATGAACTGAAAATCAGCCTTGCGGCCTCGGATCAGATCCGTGCCTGGTCGTACGGTGAGGTCAAGAAGCCGGAGACCATCAACTACCGGACGCTGAAGCCGGAGAAGGACGGTCTGTTCGACGAGCGGATCTTCGGGCCGACCCGGGACTGGGAGTGCTACTGCGGCAAGTACAAGCGTGTGCGGTTCCGCGGGATCGTGTGCGAGCGTTGCGGCGTCGAAGTGACCCGCTCCAAGGTTCGCCGCGAGCGCATGGGCCACATCGAGCTCGCAGCGCCCGTCACCCACATCTGGTACTTCAAGGGTGTTCCGAGCCGCCTCGGCTATCTCCTCGACATGTCTCCGAAGGAGCTCGAGAAGGTCATCTACTTCGCGGCGTACCTCATCACGCACGTCGACGAGGAGAAGCGCCACGACGACCTGGCCGAACTCGAAGACGCGACCCGCACCGAGCTCGAGCTCATTCGCGACGAGCTCGCCGAGTGGAAAGAGGCCCGTCTCGAGCGGCTCGAGCAGGAACTGACGCAGATGGAAGAAGCCGGTGCCAAGACCCAGGAGATCAACGCGCGACGCCGCGAGGTCGAACGTGAGATCAAGGATCGGACCGAGCGTGCCGGCGTCGAAGAGGAACTGCTCCAGGAGGCGTTCGACACGTTCAAGTCGATGAAGCCGAAGCAGCTCATCGAATCCGAGCAGCTCTGGCGCGAGATCATCGACCGCTACGGCGACTACTACGTCGGCGGCATGGGCGCCGAGTTCGTCAAAGACCTCATCGAGCGCACCGACCTCGACGAAGAGATGGTGAAGCTGACGGAGGATCTCGACGCCAAGTCGCAGCAGCGGCGCCAGCGTGCGATGAAGCGGATGAAGGTCGTCAAGCCCTTCGCTTCGGGCACCAACGATCCGAAGAGCATGATCCTCGACGTCGTTCCGGTCATCCCGCCGGATCTTCGCCCGATGGTGCAGCTCGACGGCGGCCGGTTCGCCACGTCCGATCTCAACGATCTGTACCGGCGTGTCATCAACCGGAACAACCGTCTGAAGCGTCTCATCGACCTCGGCGCGCCGGAGATCATCGTCAACAACGAGAAGCGCATGCTCCAAGAGGCCGTCGACGCATTGTTCGACAACGGCCGGCGCGGACGTGCGGTGACGGGACCGGGCAACCGGCCCCTCAAGTCGCTGTCCGACATGCTCAAGGGGAAGCAGGGGCGGTTCCGCCAGAACCTGCTCGGAAAGCGCGTCGACTACTCGGGCCGATCGGTCATCGTGGTGGGCCCGCAGCTGCGGCTCCACCAGTGCGGTCTGCCGAAGATCATGGCGCTCGAACTGTTCAAGCCGTTCGTGATGAAGCGACTCGTCGACCTCGGCGAAGCGCAGAACATCAAAGCGGCCAAGCGCATGGTCGAGCGCCGGCGGAGCCAGGTCTGGAACGTCCTCGGGGACGTCATCGAGGAGCACCCGGTGCTCCTCAACCGCGCTCCGACGCTGCACCGTCTCGGCATTCAGGCGTTCGAGCCGGTCCTCGTCGAGGGCAAGGCCATCCAGCTGCATCCGCTCGTGTGTGAG
>JAOZRW010000149.1 GCA_029939995.1 Acidimicrobiia bacterium
CGGGATGAGACGAGTTGGTAGAACAGCGATGCGGCGTCGGGGTCGAACGGGATGTAGCCAACTTCGTCGACGATCAACAGGGGGATGCGTCCGAGGCGTTCGAGTTCTTCGCCGAGTCGGCCGGCGTGTTGGGCGTCGGCGAGGCGGGTGACCCACTCGGTGGCCGACGCGAACGCGACCCGGTAGCCGCGCCGTGCGGCTTGGACGCCGAGGGCGATCGACAGGTGGGTCTTGCCGGTGCCTGGTGGGCCGAGGAAGATGACGTTGTGGGCTTCACGGAGGAAGTCGAGTTGATGGAGATGCGCGATCTGCTGGCGTGAGACACTTCGTTGGTGGGTGAAGTCGAAGTCGTCGAGGGTCTTGGTTTGGGGGAACCTGGCCGCACGAACCCGGTTCTCGCCGCCGTGGGTCTCACGGGACGCGACCTCTTCGGAGAGCACCTTGGCGAGGTATTCGGTGTAGTCCCATCCCTCCTGGCGGGCTGTGTCGGCGAGCGACGCGGCGACCTGGCGGGCCCGGGGCATCTTCAACGCCCGGGTGAGATACGCCACATCAGCGGTCACGGTGCTCATCACGTCACCCCCGCCAGAGCGTCGTAGCGGGCCAGATCGACCGGCGCCATGTCCGGGTCACGACGGTTGAGCCGACGGTGAGCGTCACGGGCTTGTCGCAGTTGGCGGGCATGTTTCGGATCCAGGACAACATCGGCCGGAACGAACGAACGGGCGTGGCGGGCGATCCGGCGTCCCTCACAGAACACGGTGACCTCCGTCGGCGAGACCCTCGCTTGGACGCGGCGACCCGTCAGCCCCGGCGGCACGGAGTAGTCGACGTCACCGATCCGGGCGAACCCGTCCTTCGTCACCCTGACTTCGACGCGCCGGTCCGTGTCCGGCAACGGATCCGGGATCGGGGCGAGGAACCCTTGTTCGACCCTCCACGCGTCACCAACGACGGCTCCGACACGACGATGATGGCGCCGATACGCCGTCTGGTGCGCCCACTGGTCGTGTTGGGCCTGAAGATCCGCCAACCCGGCAAACGTTCGGAGTGGCAGGAACGACGTCTCGAGATACTGGATCGTGCGTTCGACCTGACCCTTCGACTCCGGCTTCCTCGGTCCCAGAATCACCGGCTGGATACGGAACGCCCCAAACACTGCAGTGACTTCGTGGTGGAGACGGGCCGGGCGTGAATGCGGCACCACGATCGACGTATCCCGATCCACCGCCATCTTCTCCGGAGCACCACCCAACCGCGCAATCGTCCCCGTGAACGCCGGCGTGAAATCGGCCACCGTCTTCGCAAACGTGAACACGACCGCATGCGCTGCTGAATGCGGCAACGTCGTCACCACCCCATGCGCCGGCCGTGACACGCCCCGACCCACCGGGACGGTGATCGGCAGATCCCACCAATCCGTCTGGCCGATCTCACCCGGCAGATACGACGTGCGCTGATACGACCTCGCCCGAACGAACACGGGCCGAACCCGGCGCAGATACTCCTTCAAGATCGTGATCCCACCCGAATAGCCCTCAAGACGCAACCGGTCGATGATCACCGTCGCGGGTGCTGTCGCATCCTCATCGAGCATCATCAGGACCGACCCCCTATACGGATCCAACTTCGACCCCGACGACCGTCGCTCATACTCCGGCGGCTC
>JAOZRW010000075.1 GCA_029939995.1 Acidimicrobiia bacterium
TCGTCACAGAGTTCCCGTAGACGCCGGAAGAGCTCCGCGGGCGCGGGGACGAAGCCGCCCTCGCCGAGCACCGGTTCGGCGATGATCGCAGCGATCTGATCCGGTCCGACGTCCTCCTTGAAGACGTGAGCGATCGCGTCGAGCGAGTCGTCGACGGTGATGCCCCGATACGCATCCGGGTACGGGACGTGGAAGACGGGCTCCGGCATGGGGCCGAACCCCTGTTTGTACGGAGCGACCTTCCCCGTCAGCGCCATCGTCATCATCGTGCGCCCGTGGAAGCCGCCGGAGAACGCGATGACACCCGGACGACCCGTGTGGTACCGGGCGATCTTGATCGCGTTCTCAACCGCTTCGGCACCCGAGTTGACGAAGAGCGTTTTCTTCGGCGTGTCACCGGGGACGATGCCGTTGAGACGCTCCGCGAGCGCAACCGCGGGCTCATACGGCGTGATCATGAAACACGTGTGGTTGACGTGGTCGAGCTGCTCGATGACGGCAGCCTTCACCTTGGGGTGAAGATGCCCGGTGTTGAGCACGGCGATGCCGGCGGCGAAGTCGATGTAGCGGTTGCCCTCGACGTCGAAGACCTCTGAACCGGAGGCTCGATCCACGTAGATCGGGTACATCGAACCCCATCCGCGGGGCACCGCGTTGAGGCGTCGTTCGTGCATCGATTCGTTCGACGGCATGGCTCGCTCCTTGGTGATGTGCCAACGCCGGAACGGTACTCGCCGCGCGGCGGTGCGCGATCGTTCCGGTTGAGACGATGAACGGCGGCGGCGATATCATCGCGCCCACACGAGCACCGAGAGGGACCACCGTGGAACGCTTCCACCATCTGATCAACGGCGTCACGGCCGAGAGCACTTCGGGCCGTTTCGGACCCGTTTACAACCCGGCCACCGGAGAGCAGACGGGCGAGGTCGATATGGCCACCGTCGAAGAGACCGACGCCGCCGTCGCAGCCGCCGCCGCGGCGTTCCCGGCGTGGCGTGCCACGTCGCTCGCCGTGCGGTCCCGTCTGATGTACCGGTTCCGCGAGCTCGTCGATGCCAACCGGGCAGAGATCGCACGGCTGATCTCCTCGCAGCACGGGAAGACCCTGCCGGACGCCGACGGCGAGGTCGCTCGCGGCCTCGAGAACATCGAGTTCGCCGCCGGAGTTGCCACCGCCACCGCCGGACGTTTCACCGAACAGGCGTCGACGGGTGTCGACGTGTACGACATCCGCCAGCCTCTCGGCGTCGCCGTCGGTATCACGCCGTTCAACTTCCCCGCCATGGTGCCGCTCTGGATGTTCCCGATGGCGATCGCAGCCGGGAACACGTTCGTGCTGAAGGCCTCGGAGAAGGACCCGGCCGCCTCGCTGTACATCGCCGAGTTGATGCAGGAAGCCGGGTTCCCACCGGGAGTCATGAACGTGCTCCAGGGCGACCGCGTCGCCGTCGAACGGCTCCTCACACACCCGGACGTTAAGGCCGTGAGCTTCGTCGGATCGACGCCCGTCGCCCGCTACATCCACGAGACGGCGAACGCCCACGGCAAGCGTGTTCAGGCGCTCGCCGGGGCCAAGAACCACATGCTGGTTCTCCCCGACGCCGACCTCGGCCTCGCCGCCGACGCCGCCGTCAACGCCGGATTCGGATCCGCCGGTGAACGATGCATGGCGATCGCCGTCGTCGTCGCCGTCGGTCACGTCGCCGATCCTCTCGTCGGCGCGATCAAGGAGCGCATGAGCGGGCTCAAGGTCGGTCCGGGCGATCAACCGGACACGGACATGGGGCCGCTCGTGACCGCCGAGCATCGAGAACGGGTCGCCGGGTACGTTGCCGCAGGTGCCGAAGCGGGCGCCGACGTCGTCGTGGACGGCCGCGAGATCGAGTTCGAAGGCGACGGGTTCTATTTCGGGCCGACGCTCATCGATCGGGTCACACCGTCGATGACGGTGTACACCGACGAGATCTTCGGCCCCGTGCTCTCGGTGGTCCGGGTCGACACGTACGAAGAGGCCGTCAAGCTCATCGAGGACAACAAGTGGGGGAACGGCACCGCGATCTTCACCCGGGACGGCGGAGCCGCCCGACAGTTCGTGTTCGACGTCGATGCCGGAATGGTCGGCGTGAACGTGCCGATCCCCGTTCCGGTCGGGTACTACTCGTTCGGCGGCTGGGGCGAGTCGCTGTTCGGCGACACGCACATGTACGGGCCCGAAGGATTCAAGTTCTGGACCCGGAACAAGGTCGTCACGAGCCGCTGGCCCGATCCGGCGACCAGCACCGTCGACCTCGGCTTCCCCCGCAACGACTGAGACGACCCGGGTCCCTACACCTCGACGGCCGCCAACCGATCGAAGACGACGCCGGCGTTCCTGAGGAAACGATCCGCCGAGAAGCACTCGTCGAGCCGGGCCGCCGAGAGATCGCATTCGGGATCGGAGGACAGCCGGTCGCGGAGCGTGCCCCCGTCGTCCCAGGTCGTCATCGCGTTGCGCTGCACGATCCGGTAGGCGTCGTCGCGGCTGTGACCGCCGGCCGTGAGGGCCAGGAGCACGGCCTGGGAGTAGACGAGGCCGCCCGTGGCTTCGAGATTCATCTGCATCCGTGCCGTGTCGACGACGAGCCCTTCGACGATCCGGTGCATGCGTGCCAACGCGTAGTCGAGGAGGCCCGTGGCGTCCGGGAGGGCGATGCGCTCGGCCGACGAGTGGCTGATGTCCCGCTCGTGCCACAACGCCACGTTCTCCATGCCGACCGAGGCGTAACCGCGGAGGAGGCGGGCGATACCGGTCACGTTCTCCGAAGCGATCGGGTTGCGCTTGTGCGGCATGGCCGACGAGCCCTTCTGACCGGAGCCGAACGACTCCCGGACCTCGCCGACCTCGCTGCGCTGGAGATGGCGGATCTCGGTCGCGAAGCGTTCGAGGGAAGCGCCGGTCAGGGCGATCGCGTTGAGGAGCTCGGCGTGGCGGTCCCGGTGGGTGATCTGTGTCGATGCCGGCTCGATCCCGATGCCGAGCTGGTCGCACACGTACGACTCGACCTGCGGAGGTGTGTGGGCGTAGGTGCCGACGGCGCCGGAGATCTTTCCGACCGCCACGGCGTCGCGGGCGGCCTGCATCCGGCGAAAGTCCCGTTCGAGCTCGAACGCCCACGTGGCGAGCTTCAGGCCGAACGACGTCGGCTCGGCCCAGATGCCGTGCGTGCGGCCGACCATCACCGTGTTCCGGTGTTCGAACGCACGCTCCTTGACGAGACGGAACAGGGACTCGATCCGTTCGAGCAGTAGGTCGGCCGCGTCTCTCAGAAGGACGCCGAGTGCCGTGTCCAGCACGTCGGAGGAGGTCAGCCCGAAGTGGATCCATTCGCCGCCGGTGTCGACCGATCCTGCGAGGAGGTCGACGAACGCCGCCACGTCGTGATGCGTGATCGCTTCGCGCTCCTTCCAGGCGACCGGATCGACCTCCGGTGCACGACGGATCGCCTCCGCTGCTTCTTCGGGAGCCACGCCGAGCTCGACCCAGGCTTCGACGACGAGGCTTTCGACCTCTTTCCAGACGGCGAGCTTGTGCTCCTCGCTCCAGACGGCGGCCATCTCGGGAAGCGAGTAGCGCTCGATCACGGCAGCGGGCGGTCGATGGTCGCTTCCCGTCCCGGACCGACGCCGATCGACGAAACCGGCACTCCGGACAGCTCCTCGATGCGCTCCACGTAGGCCTTCGCGGCGTCGGGCAGATCTTCGTAGGACCGGACTCCGGTGATGTCCTCGCTCCACCCATCGAGTTGCTCGTAGACGGGATGGCAGTTGTAGAGAACGCGCTGCTGGCGCGGGAACTCGTTGTATCGCTCGCCCAGCGAGTCGTAGGCGACGGCGATCTTCAGCGTGTCGAAGTTCGACAAGATGTCGAGCTTGGTGAGGGCGATCTCGGTCAGTCCGTTGACCCTGGCCGAATAGCGCAGCGCCACCGCGTCGAGCCAGCCGGTGCGGCGGCGGCGTCCGGTCACGACCCCGTACTCTCCGCCGATCTCGATCATGCGCTCGCCGGTCTCGTCGTGGAGTTCCGTCGGGAACGGCCCCGTGCCGACGCGGGTGATGTACGCCTTGGCGACCCCGATCACGCGATCGATGTCGCGCGGCCCGATGCCGGAACCGGTCGTCGCGCCGCCCGCCGTCGGGTTCGACGAGGTCACGAACGGGTAGGTGCCGTGATCGATGTCGAGCAACGTCCCCTGTGCACCTTCGAAGAGGACGTTCTTGCCTTCATGGATCGCTTCCCAGACGAGCAGCGATGTGTCGGTCACGTGGTCCTGGAGCCGATCGGCGTATCCGAGGTACTCCTCGTAGATCTCGTCGAGGTCGAGCGGCAGTTGGTTGTAGACCTTCTGGAGTTGCTTGTTCTTGTCCTTGAGGACGACTTCGAGCTTCTGATGGAAGATCTTCGGATCGAATAGATCCTGCATGCGGATCCCGAAGCGCGAGTACTTGTCCATGTAGGCCGGCCCGATCCCCCGCTTGGTGGTGCCGATCTGCTGCTTGCCCAGGAACCGTTCGAGGACCGCATCCAGCTTGCGGTGGTAGGGCATGATCACGTGCGCGTTGCTCGAGACCCGGACCCGCGACGGATCGATGCCGCGTGCTTCGAGCGCATCCATCTCGGCAAGCATGACCCCAGGGTCGACGACGGTTCCGTTGCCGATCACCGGAGTCACCTGGGGATAGAGCACACCGGAGGGGATGAGGCTCAGGGCGAATCGCTCGCCTTCGACGACGATCGTATGCCCCGCGTTGTTGCCACCCTGATACCGGACGACGACGTCGGCGTTCTGGGAATAGAGATCGGTGATCTTCCCTTTGCCTTCGTCGCCCCACTGGGCGCCGAGGATCACGGTGGCCGGCATGTCGTCTCCCTTTGATCGCGGCTTCTGAGTCTAGATGAGGGCAGTGGAGGGGTACGCGGCCGGTGGGCGGCTCGCAACATACGCTTGCCCGAGTGCGCCGCGCTCTACTAGGTTGACATGCTATCCCTCGGCTCGAGTCGGGTGGATGCGCATCCCCGGAGTGGGGAGCGGAGGAATTGTTGGAATAGGAGAGGGGTAATCCCGAATGATGAAACGACTCGCATTGCTGTTTGCAGTGCTTGCCCTCGTTGCGGCCGCTTGTGCGAGCAGCAGCTCTGAGGACGAAACCACGACCACCGCCGCAGGCACCGAGACCACGGTCGCCAGCGGACAAGAAACACCATCAGGTGAGAGCACACTCGATGCGGTCATCGCCCGCGGCACGCTCAAGTGCGGCATCAGCGGTTCGGCCGTCGGCTTCTCCGAGACGCAGGCAGACGGCAGCGCCACCGGGTTCGACTCGGACTACTGCCAGGCGATCGCCGCAGCGGTCCTCGGTGACAAGACCGCCGTCGAATACACGAATCTCAGCGCTGCACAGCGCTTCGAAGCGTTGAAGAACAACGAGATCGACGTGCTGATCCGTAACACGACGTTCACGCAGAGCCGCGACACGGACATCGGCATGGACTTCGCGCCGACGACCTACTACGACGGTCAGCAGCTCATGGGTAACCCCGAGACCCTGCCCGGCCTGACGGCCGACTCGGGCTTCGAGGCCATCGACGGTGCAACGGTCTGCACGAACGCCGGCACGACCACCGAGAAGAACATCACCGAGGGTGCCCAGGTCGCAGGCGTGACAATCACGCTCGAGACCGTTGAGCAGTTCCCGGAGGCGATGGAGAAGTTCAAGGCCGGTACGTGCGACCTCGTGACGACCGACGGTTCTGGTCTCTTCGGCAACCGTGCCGCAGAGGTGGCCGCCGGCACGCCGGGCGCTGAGAACTGGGTCATCTTCCCGAAGGCCCCGATCTCCAAGGAGCCGCTCGGTCCCGTCGTCCGTCAGAACGACTCGACGTGGAAAGACGTCGTCGACTGGGTCGTGTTCTCCACGTTCATCGCAGATGAGCACGGTGTGACGTCGGCCAGCATCGACGCCGACATGAACAAGACTCCCG
>JAOZRW010000150.1 GCA_029939995.1 Acidimicrobiia bacterium
GACCCCACGGCACCTACCGCCAATCCGACCGGTACGACCGGTACCGGGACGTCGCCCACCAACTCGTCGAGCAGGGAGACGCCTACTACTCGTTCGCGACCGCCGAGCAGCTCGACGGGTTCAGACAGGCGGCGAGGTCGGCCGGGACGTCGCCCGCATACGACGGCAGCCTCGAACCCTCCGCAACCGAAGCCGCCGAACGCCTCACAGCGGGGGAGTCGGCCGTGGTGCGGTTCCGGGTGCCCCGTCCCGGGGCGACCGAGTTCGACGACGTCGTGCGCGGCGCCATGCGGTTCGAGCACAGCCAGGTCGACGACTTCATCATCCTGCGTTCCAACGACACCCCGACGTACCACCTCGCATCCACCGTCGACGACGTCGACTACGGCATCACCCACGTCATCCGCGGCGAAGATCTGCTGTCGTCGACGCCGAAGCACATCCTGCTGACACGGGCGATGGGCGGCGATCCCGCCACCTACGCACACCTGTCGCTGCTCATGGGGCCCGACGGCAAGAAACTGTCGAAACGCCACGGCGACACGGCGATGGCCGCCTACCGCGAAGCCGGCTACCTGCCGGAAGCGTTGAACAACTACCTGGCGCTCCTCGGCTGGAACCCGGGGGAGGACGACACGATCCTGCCGCTCGATGAGATGGTCGATCGCTTCGACCTGTCGACCGTGTCGAAGAACCCCGCCGTTTTCGATCCGAAGAAGCTCGAGTGGATGAACGGCGTCTACATCCGCGAGATGGGGGACGACGAGTTCGCCGAGCGGACGATCCCGGTCGTCGAACGGGAGATCGGCCGTTCGCTCACTTCCGACGAGCGAAAGGTCTACATGGGACTGGTTCCGCTCGTGAAGGAACGGACGAAGCTCCTGCCCGAGGTGGGCGCCCAGGCCCGGTTCCTGTTCGCTCCGGTCGACGGGTACGACGAGAAGGCATGGACGAAGGTGATGGCCGTCGACGAGGGAGCGATCGCGCTCGACGGAGCGCTCGCCGCTCTCGAAGACCTCGAGCCGTGGATGACGGAGACGATCGATGTCGCGCTGCGCTCCATGTTGGAGCGGGAGGGCCTGTCGGCAAGGAAGGGCCTCCAGCCGATCCGCGTCGCGATCACCGGATCGATGGTGAGTCCGCCGCTGTTCGAGTCGCTCGAACTGCTCGGCCGCGACGAGACGATCGACCGGATCCGAAGGGCTCGCACCGCCCTCGGTTGACACTCCGACGCGGGTTGCCATTAGGAGAAGCCCGGTCGTATCCTGCCCACGCCCTTCGGGGGTGGTGTAATTGGCAACACATCGGGTTCTGGTCCCGCCATTGGGGGTTCGAGTCCTCCCCCCCGAGCAGGCGACTCTCTGAGTCGCCCGAGGCCCCGTCGTCTAGCGGCCTAGGACGCCGCCCTCTCAAGGCGGTAGCGTGGGTTCAAATCCCATCGGGGCTACGAGTCGAAACCCTGCAGTGATGCGGGGTTTCTCTCGTCTGTGGGGGCGTGCCGCATGCGTCGTCTCCCTGTCGAGGCGGCAGCGTGAGCCTCTGCGCGTTGAGAGGGGGCCTCCGGGCAGGTTGTGGGGCGCGTGCGGTTGCAGCGATGGCCTCGAGTCGCTCTGCG